>DATGVV010000784.1:0-2970 GCA_035299885.1 Chloroflexota bacterium
AGTGACAGCAGCCAATCTCCGGCGAGGGCCGCGGCGTATAGGCCGCTGTCGATGCCCAGGATCTTGGTGGCCACCATGGATAGCGCCATCTCGCCGCCGCTGCCCGCGCCCCAGGACAAGCCCAGTTCGGCCCCCGCGGAGAAGGCCAGGCACAAACCGGCGGCCGTGCGCCCTACCCAGCGTCGCGGCCGGCCCCAGGCTGCGACCAGCAGCCCGGCGCCGGCGGCGGCCATGGCCAGGTTGACCAGCACCAGCAGCAGCTGCACCCCAACGGCCGAGCTGCCGGCGGCGAATACGACGTCGGCGGCTGGCTCGAAGCCGCGCGGCTGAGCGCTGCCGATCATGCCCAGCACCAGGCGGGAGTAAATCTCGTCGCCTCCAGCCGGCACGGACGTGACGCTGGCGGCTTCCGGCCCAAGCAGCCAGCTGGCCAGCGCAGCCAGACTCACGAGCGCCAGCTGATGGATGCCGGCCAGCAGCAGCCACACCAGGCTGGCGATCGCCGCGAGCCGGACGTTGCGCCGCTGCAGGATGCCGGCCAGCGCCGCGCTGCTTGGAGCCTTCAGTTGGAGATTGAGTGCCAGGGCCTAAAGGTAGCCGATCGGCCGGCGAAAGCGGCCAGAACGGGCTAGGCGCAGTTCGGCTTTTTGCGCAGCCCCGACAGGTATAACTCGCTCGTGGGGACACTATCGGCCGAAGCAGGCGCCTTTCTGCAGGCGCAGCGGGTGGTGCGGCTGGCCACGGTGGACGAGGTGGGGCAGCCGCATGTGGTGCCGATCTGCTTCGCGGTAGTCGACGGCTGCATCTACACCGTCATCGACCGCAAGCCAAAGCGAACGCCGGGTCGGGCGCTGCGCAGGGTGCGGAACATCCTGGCGAACCCGCGCGTGGCCGTGCTGGCCGACGAATACGACGAGGACTGGAGCCGCCTGGCCTGGCTGCAGGTGCACGGCACGGCCCGCTTGGTTCAGGATCCGGCAGCCCGGGAACGCGCGCTGGCCGAGCTCCGGCGGCGCTACGCGCAGTACCGGGAGATGGAGCTCGCGGACGCACCGCTTATCCGGATCGAACCGGTCCACGTCATCAGCTGGAGCGCGAGCAGCCTGGCCTGACATATGCGCGCGACTCGGCGTAATGGACGGCGTGACGGGCGCGCGCTTTCGCGACCGCCGCGATGCTGGCCGGGCGCTGGCGGCGGAGCTCACGCATTACGCCGGCCGCCCTGACGTCGTCGTGCTGGGTCTGCCGCGCGGCGGCGTGCCGGTGGCCTATGAAGTGGCCCGAGCGCTGCACGCGCCGCTCGACGTGTTCGTCGTCCGCAAGCTAGGTTACCCCGGCCAGGAGGAGCTGGCCATGGGCGCCATCGCCAGCGGCGGCATCCGCGTCCTTAACCCGCGGGTTGCCCGTGACGTATCGTCGGAGGCCATCGAGGCCGTGGCCCAGCGCGAGCTGTCGGAGCTGGAGCGTCGCGAACGCCAGTACCGCGGCGTCCGCCGGCCGCTGGAGGTGCGCGGACGCACCGTGATCGTGGTCGATGACGGGCTGGCCACCGGCTCGAGCATGCTGGCCGCGGTGGCCGCGCTGCGGCGGCGCGAGCCCGCGCGCATCGTGGTGGCAGTACCTGTCGCGGCGCAGCTCACCTGCGAGGTGCTGGGCAGCCACGCTGAGGAAGTGGTGTGCGCGGCCACGCCCGAGCCGTTCCTGGCGGTGGGCCTGTGGTACGAGGACTTCAGCCAGACCACCGACGAGGAGATCGAAACGCTGCTGCGGGCCAGCGTTGGGGAGGCGCCCGCGCTGCCGGCTGATAATCTCTCCAGGTGAGCAAACCCACCCGCAACGGTTCGAAGGACTATTCCTGGTCCAAAACGATGGACCCCGATACCTATTTCAAGAGCATGGTGCCCAGCGACACGCGTCCGGGCGTGTGGCGCTGGGACGACATCCAGCACGTGCTCGATGAGATGGACAAGCACTCTAAGCGTTATCCCGCCTACCGGCGCTTCTGCGCGCTGGTGAACTCCGACTTCGACGGTGTTCCCGGCGCGTCGCCGGCGATCTTCATGGGTGTGCAGCGCATTCATCCGGGCGAGCACGTGACGCCGCACCGGCACAACTCGGTGGCCCTCTACTACTGGATCCAGGGCAGCGGCAAGGCGATCGTGGGCGACGAGGAGATCCGCTTCAAGGCGGGCGACTTCTTCTCCTGTCCGGCCTGGCACGCGCACGAGTTCTTCAACGACGGCGACGAGGACATGATCATGATCGCCGTCCACGATCTGCCGCTGCTGGGGCAGCTGCGGGCGCTGTTCTGGGAGGAGCCGCTGGGCCAGGAGAACATCCAGCACATGGTCCGGCAGAAGGCGGCCTCGTGGACGCCGAAAGAGAATTTCGAGGCCGTGAAGAACCTGCCTAGCGTGGTGACCGAGACAAAGAGCTAAATTCCCTCTCCCTCTGGTGAGGGTTCTCGAGCCGCAGCTCGACGTGCACGCCGTCGGGGTCGTAGACGTACACGGACGTGCTGTTGTGCCGCACTACGGGCGCCCAGAAAATCTCGACCCCGGCTTCCTGTAAGTAGGCCATCAGGTCCTCGACGGACGACGCCTCGACGGTGAGGCATAGATGGTCCATGCCGACTGGCTTGTCCTTGTCGGCGGGCACGAAGTCGGGCCGCGAGAACAGATCGAGCGTCTGCCCGCCGGCGCGCACGGCTGCCGACCGCCCTCCATGCTCGCTGGGCCCTGAGGTGCGCAGCAGGTCCAAGCCCAGGACGTCGTGGTAGAAGCGCAGCGACTTGTCCATGTCGGTCACTTTCAGGCCGATGTGGTCCAACGCTTTGGGTTTCAGCACGGCTCAACCTCCAGCAGGCAGCCTAGAGCGGGCGTGCTCAAAAGTCAAAGGCTGTCCCTGCCGGGCGCCGACGGCCTGCGCTTCCAGCAGCAGTCGCAGTTACGGCCGGCCGGTGATCGTGCC
>DATGVV010000785.1:0-2764 GCA_035299885.1 Chloroflexota bacterium
AACTGGGTGGGCGACATACGCACACCCATGCGCCACACATGGTCACTGCCGATTGTGGAGCGGCTGCATGAACTGGGCATCGACGGCCAGCGGGTAGGTATCGTGGGGCTTGGCGGCGGCGTGCGAACGCCGGAAGGAACGATGCCGTGGGGCCTCTATGAGCGCATCCGCGAGGCCTTCCCGCGGGCCACGTTCGAAGATGTGACAGTGATGATGGCCGATCTACGGGCGGTCAAGAGCTCGGAAGAGCTCGACTGCATGGCCCGGGCCACGGCTATAGCCGAGCTGGGCATCGACGCCATGGCACGGGCCGCTCGGCCAGGTGTGCCCGACTACGAGGTCTACGGTGAGCTGCAGGGCGCCATGCTGCGAGCCGGCGGCGAAGCACCAACCATGGTGCTGTGGGGATCGGGTGCCGGCAGCCCGGACGACGCCTTCCTGCCCACCCGACGCCGGCTCGAGCGCGGCGACCTGCTGGTCAACGAGATTGAGGCCAAGTACCTTGGCTACCAAAGCCAGCGGGTGCAGCCGGCAGTCCTCGGAGAGGTGCCGGCCGGTCTCGCTCGCGCGATGGACGCGCACCGGATCACCTTCGAAACCACCCGCACCCAGCTGAAGCCGGGCGTGGCGTTCGGCGACATTGCCATGCTCGTCGACGAGGTGGCCGCCGGTGAGGGCTGCAGGGTCAGGCTCACCATGCACGGCCGCGGCCTGGGAGAGGACCGGCCGCTCCTGGTGGGCGGCGACATGACGCCCGAGACGGCTGGCTTCATGCTGCAGGAGGGCAACACCTTCATCATGAAGCCGCGCGTCCAGACGGCGGATGGGACAGCCGTCAGCTGGGGCGACATCGTAGCGGTGACACCCGAGGGCGGCCGGCGCCTGAGCAAAGGCCGGCACGAAGTGCTGGCCATCCCCTGCTGAGTGGCTGGCCTGCTGAGCTTAGGTCGCGGCGCTGCTGACGGTCCCTGGGCGGAGCAGGCCAAGCGCCTCACGCAGCAGTTCCGTCTGCTTGGCCACATCCTGGTCCAGGAAGCGGATCACCAGCGTGGTCAGGCCCGCGTCCAGCAAGCCTTGCAGACGCTGCGCGACCTCCCCGGGCGATCCCAGGAGCTCTGTCGTGGTGTTGCGGTGGGACCCAAAGTACACCCGCATGTAATCGAGCGCCTCAGCGCGCGCCCTGTCGCCATCGCGATCCAAGTGGAGCGTGGCGTACAGGCCGCTGGTGCTCACGGCGGAAGGGCTGCGAGCGGCTTCACCAGCGTAGCCTATGACCTTCTGCCGGTCCGCGGCGAAAGCCTCCGGCTCGGATAAGGTAGTAAACCAGCCGTCGCCGTAGCGGCCGACGCGTCGCAGGGCGCGCTCATCTCGCCCGGTGGCCACCCATAGAGGAATAGGTCGGTTGACCGGCTTCGGGAAGATCGTCGCATCGTCAAGGCTGTAGAACCGCCCTTGGAACGTGACCGAGGGCTCAGTCCACAATGATCTCATGATCTGCAGGATCTCTGTTAACCGAGGACCCCGTTCGCCAAACGCTATGCCGCAATTCGCGAACTCTCGCTCGCCCTCGGGGCCGCCCTTACCAATCGAGGGGCTGACCAACAGGCGGCCGCCCGACAGCACATCAATCGTGGCGAGCTGATGGGCAAGGAGCACCGGGTCGCGCAACGGCGCACTCAGTGGGATCACTCCCAGTTTGATCCGCTCAGTCTTCACGGCCAGCGCCGAGAGCAGGGCTAGGCAGTCAGCGCGGGGCCAGCCGCGCTCCATGCGGGAGCTGTCCCCTACCCACATATGGGCAAAGCCGAGGTCCTCAGCCTGCCGCGCCGCGTCGAACACCGGCGTGAGATCGGGCTGCACCGCGTCGTCCCTGATGTAGTGGGCCGTGTGGAGCAGGAGCCCTAGTTCAAGTGCCGCGCCCATCCGCGGGCGCCCAGGGCTTCTGGCTAAGGGTTGCATCTGCCCATTATTTGATAGAGTCATGCCGATTGGAAACACGAGGTCGCAGTCTTCACTGGGCTCCCGCGGTTGTTGCCCGTCACGAACCCGACCATTTGCCCGGGAAGCGGTAAAACGGCTCGGCCCGTACAAAGCCGCCGGACTGACATCGTGAGGAGGACCATGAATAGCCAGGACGCCAAAGCGTACGTGGACGAACTCTATCGCAAGGTGGAGCAGCGCTGGCAGGAGCGCGTGTTCGAAGGCGAGCTCATGCGCCGCTTGCGGACGGGAAGGTTACCTCTGGAGAGCTTCGGCTTCCTGTTCAGGCATGGCTACGCGCAGTACGCCATCGAGATCAACACACTGTGGGGCTGTGTCTATCAGAAGTACCTGCCGTTCTTCAAACAGCACATCGATCTCATGGCAGCCGTAGGCGACAAGATCGCCGATGAGTTCCTGCACCCGGAGCCGCCCGGCCATGCGCTGATCCTGTTCCAGACGTGCGAGGCGCTGGGCGTTTCTCGGCAGGAGGTCCTGTCCGGGGCAGTGCTCGCTGAGATGCGTGGCCTCGTCGACTTCTCCCGGACTCTGCTGTATGAGGGCACGGCGGCCGAGTGGTTTGCGCGAGCGGCGTCCGAAAAGATGGTGGGCCTGTGGACCGGCCAGTGTTTCGAGGTACTGACCAGCCGCTACGGTTTGACGGCTGAACAATGCATCTACTTCTCCAAGCATGAGGAGGCGGACTCGGTGGAGCACGACGAGGGGATCATGGCCCACGGCGAATTCAACGCCATGGTGCTGCGGACGCTGGTCGAGACCGGCA
>DATGVV010000786.1:0-6658 GCA_035299885.1 Chloroflexota bacterium
ACCCTGGTACTCGCGCCCCTCTTCGTATAGTCCCCTCTCCCGCCGCGGCGGGAGAGGGTTAGGGTGAGGGAACCTAGACTTCGAGTGTGGATGTGCAGACTCTTCTAGAAGAGCTCGAAGTCGAGTCCCTCCAAATCGTGAGTGCCGCCCAGCTGCTCGGCGAGCCCGCACAGCTGGGCCTCGGCCCCGGCTATCTTCTCAACCCAATCTGCGCCGTGCTTGTCACGGATATCGAGGACGAGCCCGCGGTGACCGAGCAGCTTGCCCAGGTCTACCCGGCTGGCCACCCCATGCGCATGACGCCGCACGGCCTGCTGGTCGAGCCGTTGCCGCCGCTCGAGCACGGGTCCTACCTCGAAGCCATGCAGTACGTCACCCAACGCTTGCGGGCCCCGAACGGCTGCCCATGGGACCGCGAGCAGGACAACAAGAGCATCCGCAGCTACCTGCTCGAAGAGGCGTACGAGACCCTCGAAGCGTTGGACAGCGGCGACGCCAGCAAGCTGGCTGAGGAGTTGGGCGACCTGCTCATGCAGGTCCTGCTGCACGCCGAGATCGCCCGCCAGCAGGGCGAGTTCGATCTGCGTGACGTGGTGCTCGGCATCACCTCAAAGCTGGTCCGCCGCCACCCTCACGTGTTCGGCGACGCGCAGGCCGACACCGCCCACCAGGTGCTGGCCAACTGGGATGAGATCAAGAAGCAGGAACGGCCCCAGGACCAGTCCATCCTGGCCAGCGTCACACCGGCCATGCCGGCGCTGGCCTACGCCCAGGAAGTCTCGGAGCGAGCCGCCCGCCAGGGCTTCGAGTGGCCCGATATCGACGGCGTCGTCGACAAGATCAAGGAGGAGATCCAGGAGCTGGCCGAGGCCCAGGACGCCGACCAAGTCGTCGACGAGTTTGGCGACCTGCTGTTCAGCCTGGTGCAGGTGGCGCGCTGGAAGGGGTTCGAGGCCGAGGACGCCCTGCGTCAGGCCAACCGCAAGTTCCGGGCACGCTACCAACACCTGGAGCGGCTGCTGCGCGAGCGCGGGCTGGCCATGAAGGACATGTCCATCGAGGCCATCGACCAGCTCTGGGAAGAAGCCAAGGTGGCAGCACGGCTGTCATCCTGAGCGAAGCGAAGGACCTTCTGTCGTAGGCCCCTACATATTCATGGTCGTGCCTTGTGGCATGCGCATCTCGTAGAAGGGGGCGTCGGTGACGTCGGCAACGGCGTTGTCGCGTAGGGCGCGGTAGTAGCGTTGCGGGTCGCCTTGCAGCACTGAGCCGTGGTGGCAGGCGATGGTCTCGACCACCAGCGGCTCGATGCGTTTCAGCGCAGCTTCCATATGCTTCTGCGACGGCAGCAAGCCGGTGAACTTGCAGAACTCGACCATGTCGTGCGACACGTCCTCACTGGTAGTTGCCGGTCGGTCGCCGGGCTGGATGAACAGGTCTGAGGTGAACAGCGTCTTATCGGTTTCGTCATACACCAGCATGCTGTCCCAGAAGTGCACCCAGGGCGCTAGCACGGCCGTCAGCTCCTTGCGGCCCAGCTGCAGCTTCTCACCGTTGCCAACCACCTTCGCCGGCTTCTCGCTGAAGTCGCCCAGCGTGACCAAGCCGCCCACCGGGCTGCACACCGGCTCCGCGTGCGGCGCTAGCGCCAGGAAGCGGTTCAGCGAGCCGCACTCGTCCATCTCGAAATGAGGCACGATCAGGTAACGCAGCTTGGCGGGATCGATGAGCTTGCGGACGGCGTCATGGACGAGGTCGAAGGTGTGGTTGAAGCTGGTCTCGACCATGGCCGGCTCGTCGTCGCGGATGAGAAAGCAGCCGAAACTGACCGGCGCGCCCGGCGGGTACATGCTGATCCGAAAGACGTCCGGGGCGATCTCAGTGACAGTTGGTTCCATCGTCTAAAAAATAAGCCCTCTCCCGTCGCGACGGGAGAGGGCTTGGTGAAGGTGCTTAGGCGACCGCCGCTGTTTCGCGTGCGGGCGACGCCGATACCCCCAGGTCCTTGATCGCCGGGTAGACCTCTTTGGCGAACAGCTCCAGCGATCGGCGGGTCTTCTCCACGTTCATGAAGCCGGCGTGGCTCATCATCAGCAGGTGGCCGATGTCGCAGCGCTCGTGCAGATACTTGACCTTCTCCAACACCTTGTCCGGCGTGCCGGCGATGACGATGCCTTTCTCCTGCAGCTGCTCGAAGCTGTCGCGGTAAGCCTTCACGCCGCGCCCTAGGATATTGTTGGCCAGCACCTGCGGCGGCAGGTAGCCCGGGGGCGCATTGAACTGTGGGTGCCGCTCGCGATACAGGTACCACAGCAGCTCCTTGCCGTACTCCTGGGCATCCTCCTCGGTGTCGCTGACGTACACCAGGGCGAGATAGGCGAACTTGTCGGAACCAGGCTCCGGGTAGCCCATCTCGGCGCAGCGCTGCTTGTAGGTCTTGACCAGCATCTCGGTCCACTCGTACGGCGTCAGGAAGCAGGCGTAGGTGTACTGGTGGTCGGCAGTGAAGGTCACGCTGTCTGGCGTGGAGCCGGTGATCCACACCGGCGGGTGTGGCTCCTGGTAGGTGCGCGGCCAGACGTTGACGTAGCGGAAATGCCAGAAGCGGCCCTCCCAGTTGAACGGCTCGTGCGTCGTCCAGGCCTTCAGGATGAGGTCGTGCGCCTCCTCGAAGCGCTGGCGCGTGAGCACCGGGTTGGTGTTTGCCGGCTGAATCTCGGTGGGCACGCCGCGCACGAAGCCGGAGATGATGCGCCCACGCGACATCACGTCCAGCATGGCGATCTCCTCGGCCACACGGACAGGATTGTCGCGATGAGGCAGCGGGCTACCCAGGATGCAGATCTTCGAGCGCTTCGTGCGCTGGACCACCGCCGAAGCGGTAATCGGCACCACCGGGGCTAGGCAGGTCATGGTCTGGTGATGCTCGTTGAGCATCAGGTCCAGGCCGAGGTCGTCGGCGTAGACGTAATCGTCCAGGTAGCGCTCATACAGGTCGGCAAGCTTGACCGGGTCCATGTAGCTGCTGGGCAGGATCACGCGCGCCGAGTGGTACGACTTCTCGACCTCCTCGGGCACGTAGGGGTAGGGCATCTCGCTGAAGTGATAGGCCTTCATCTACTTCTTCTCCATCAGGAATGGCAGCACGGTTGCGTCGAATGCCTCCGGCTGCTCGAGATAGGGATAGTGGCCCGCGTTGTGAATGAGGCTGAACTTGGCGCCCGGGATGCCGCCGGAGTAGGCGCGGCCGTAATCGGGAGTGACGATGCCATCGCTGTCGCCCCAGACCACCAGCGTGGGGATGGTGATGCGCCCCAGCCGCTGGCGCAACTTGGGATTGTGCATGAACGGCTTCCAGGTGAACAGTGCCGTCGTCTGGCGGTTGCGCAGCAGGGTGATGATGTCCTCTTCGGGCAGGTCGGGCCCGGGCAGCTTCATAACCTTGGCGCCGGCCTCTGGATCGTGCCAGCTGGCCTGCAGGAACGCGGCGGCGTCCATGATGAAGTTGTCGGCGACGTCTCGCTCGGTCGGGCCGCCGGTCTTGATGCCGACCGCGTCAACCAGTACCAGGCTCTTCAGGTCGTGGCTGCAATGGACGGCGATCTCGGCCGCTATCCAGCCGCCCAAGCCCATGCCTACCAGGCGCACGCCACTCTTCTCGCGCAGCAGGTCGAGATAGGCGTAGACCACGTCGTCGATGCTGTCGAACTGCTCGGGCAGGGTGGACTGGCCGAAACCGGGATGGGACGGCGCCATGACGGCGAAATGTTCGGCCAGGCGATCGAGATAGGGCCAGCCGGTGTTGAGATATTCCTGGTCATGAAGGACCAGCAGCGGCTCGCCTTGGCCGCCTTCCAGCGTTTCCAGGGTAAGGCCCTGGAGGACCACTTTTTCGGTACGCCACTGGGTGGTGGTGGCTGTTGCCAAACGCTCTCCTTTGGTTCCGCTGTACGGAACGAGTTCCGTATACTGGACTAGGTGAACCGTACCACAACATCCCCTCTCCGCCGCAGCGGGACTGGCTAGGGTGAGGGAACCTGGGGTGGAGCGAGGCGTTCGTTCTGTCGAACGTGCCATCGAGCTGCTCTTCCGGCTGGCCGCGCATGCTGAGGGAGCTGGCCTGCAGCAGCTGGCTACCGAGATCGGCTGCAGCAAGAGCACCGTCCATCGGCTGCTTGCGACGCTGCAGGGGCTCGGGGCGGCCGAGCAGGACAGCCACTCCAGGCTGTACCGGCCAGGCAGCCGCCTGGCCGAGCTGGCGCCGGGTGGCGAGCCCGAGCTGCGCCGAATAGCGCTGCCCATTATGCGCCAGCTGCGGGACGAGACCGAGGAGACGGTCACGCTGCATTTGATTGAGGGCGACAGCCACGTTGTGGTCGAGCAGGTCGAAAGCGAGCACGAGATCCGGCGCATCAACCCCATCGGGCAGCCGGTGCCACTCGTCAGCGGGGCCACGGCACGCGCCATCCTGGCCTTCCTGCCGGCCGACGAACGGGCAGCGGTCCTGGCACGCGGCGCGGGTGACGGCGGCCCCGCGGAGGAGGATGTGCGCCGCATCCGACTGCAGGGCTATTCGCTCAGCGCCGGCGAGCGCCTGGCCGGCGGCACCGCCATGTCGGCGCCCATCTTCGATCGCGCTGGCCGGCTGTCCGCTGCGCTCAGCGTCGCGGGCCCGCGTTTTCGCTTCACGCTCTCCCGGGCCAGCCGCTGCGCGCCCGCTCTGCTGAGCGCCACCGGGCGTTTGTCGAGGGCGCTGGGCTACCGACCCAGCTCGTCCGCTAGTCTATTGAGACCTTGATGAGGAGTTGCAGGTGACCAAGCTCAGTCTTAGCATCATCATGCTCGGCGTTACGGACCTCGAGCGCTCGGCGGCGTTCTACGTGGAGAAGCTCGGGATGCGGGCCACAGGCCAGATCCCGGGCTTCGTCTTCCTCGACGGCGGCGGCGCGTCGCTGGCCTTGAGCCGGGCTCTGGCGCAGGCCAGCCAGCACGTGGTCGGCGCCACCGAGGTCGTCTTCGGCGTCGACAGCGTGCGCGCCGCCTATGCCGAGCTGCGCGATCGAGGGGTCCAGTTCAGCAACGAGCCGCGCGTGGTCGACGGCACCAATTGGGCCGCCAACTTCGCCGATCCGGACGGCCACAGCCTATCGATCTTCGGCCCGGAAGGGGCGGGGTGACCAAGGCCCTCAGCCGCTACGTCATGGCCGCCGGCGTTCGCACCCATTATCTGGAGGCGGGCGAAGGCGAGCCGCTCATCCTCGTCCACAGCGGCGAGTTCAGCGGGCGCGCGGAGTTTTCGTGGCGCTACAACATCGGCGCGCTGGCCGAGCATTTCCACGTGTACGCGCCGGACGTGGTCGGCTTCGGCCGGACCGAGAAGCTGGTCAACTTCTCGGACCAGTCTGGCTATCGCGTGCGGCACATCCGGGCCTTCATGGAGGCGCTGTGCATCGAAGCGGCCCACTTTATGGGCAACTCCTTCGGCGGCTCGCTTATCTTGACCGTCGCCGGCGCCGATCGGCCTGCCTGGAATATCCGCTCGATCGTCGCCTCCAGCGGCGGCGGTTTCGCGCCCGATAACGACGCGCGCAAGGTGCTGACACTGTATGACGGCTCGCGCGAGGGCATGCGCGAGATTCTGAAGGTGCTGTTTTACGACCCCAAGTGGTGGGCCGACGAGTTCGTCGACGAGCGCTGGCAGGCGGCCCTGGAGCCGGGCGCCTGGGAAGCCATCGCCGCCGCCCGTGTCGCTCCGCCGGGCAAGGTCAAGGGCTTCGCCGGCGAGCGCGGCGACGTGAGCAAGATCAAGGTACCGGTGCTGATCTGCGGCGGCGATCAAGACCTGCTGCGCGAGCCCGACTGCTGGCACGACCTGCACGCCAAAATCCCCGGCTCGGAGCTGAAGATCTTCTCGCCCGCGCGCCACTGCCCGCACGTCGAATTCGCCGATGAGTTCAACCGCCTGGCGATTGATTTCCTGAAGCAATACAGCACGTCCTCGAGGAGCACGGAGTGAAACTTCTCTTCTTCAACGACTTCAAATTGGGCGTCCTCAAAGATGACACCGTGGTCGACGTCACAGAGGTGGTTAAGGACGTCCCGCGAGTCGGGCCGCAAGACCTCATGGCCGGTCTCATCGCCAACTTCGGCCGCTATCGAGGGGCTTTGCAGCAGGCCGTGGAGAAGGGGTCGGGCGCGCCGCTCAGCGAAGTGAAGGTCCGGCCGCCGCTGCCCAAGCCGCCCAACATTGCCTGCATGGCCGTGAACTACATGGAAGACGGCACCCGCTCCGAGCCGGCGCCCATCAACGCCTTCCTGAAGTCGGCCAACAGCGTCATCGGCCCGAACGAGATCATGATCCTGCCGGACGTGCCGGCCACCATCTTCGAAGGCGAGGCCGAGCTGGCAGTGATCATCGGCAAGCGTGCCTCAAACGTGGCGGCGGGCCAGGCAATGGACTACGTATTCGGCTACGTCAATTTCATCGACGGCTCGGCGCGCGGCCTTCCCCCCAGCGGCAATACCTTTTACCAGATGAAGTCGCGCGACACTTTCGCACCCTTGGGCCCATATATCGTCACAGCCGACGAAGTTCCCGATCCCCACCAGTTGCAGGTCCGCTCCTGGATCAACAGCAAGCTGGTGCAGAACTACAACA
>DATGVV010000787.1:0-4392 GCA_035299885.1 Chloroflexota bacterium
AAAGCAGTTCGGTCCGACCACAATAATGTTTCGCTCGCGCGCGAGCTTTGAGATCTGCGCCTGCAGCGCTCGCCCGGTGTCGTCCGCCTCGGCGAAGCCACTGCTGACGATCGTCACGGCCCGCACGCCCTTATCGGCGCAGCCCTGCAGCGCCGGTAGGACGGCGTCGCGCGGCACGGCGATGACCGCGGCCTGAACCTCCTCGGGCACATCCGTGACGGCCGGGTAGGCCTTGAAGCCATGCACCTGCTCGCGACGCGGGTTGATGGGAAAGTAGCGACCCTCGAAGCCGACCTCGCGCAAGGCCTCCCACGGCCCCGAGCCGTGCCCCGACGACTCGGACGCGCCAATAACGGCAATGGACGAGAACTCGAACAGTGATCTCAGATCGGGCACGCAACCTCCGCCAGGGCCAAGCTGTAGAATCCGCATGATTATGACGGGAGTGCCCTCACGTAGCCCCTTCCACCGCGGTGGAAGGGGAATTGCGTTGGGCTTGGCTCTGCTGCTCGCCGCCTGCGGCGGGACCGCTGCCCCTGCTCCCGCGAGCGGCGCCGTGGCCCTTTCCGGCCGCGTGGCCGAGCTGGCCAGCTACCAGGGCGCCAACCGCCAGCAGCAGCTCGAAGCCGCCGCCAAGAAAGAGGGCGCGCTCAACTGGTACACGTCTCTTGCCGGCGAGGTCGTGGACAACCTGGCCAACGGCTTCAAGCAGAAGTACGGCATCCCGGTGGATGTTTTCCGAGCGACTGAGGATGGGTTGATCACTCGCGCCACCCAGGAAGCAGAGGCCGGCAAGCAGGTGTTCGATGTGCTCGAGTCGCCCGCCAGCACAGGCGAGATCGTGGGTGACGCCAAGCTGCTGGCGCCGTTCTACTCGCCCGGCCTTGCCAACCTGCCCAAGGAGCTGCAGCGCCACCCGCAGGGCGCCACCGCTGAAGGCGCCGCCATCCGCATGACCCTCATCGGCTTCGGCTACAACACCACGCTCATCCCCGAGAGCGCCGTGCCGAAGACCCTCGAAGACCTCATGAATCCGGCCCTGGCCGGCAAGCTGTCGCTGGCGGGCACGAACACCGGCTACCGCTGGGCAGCCTCAGTCCTCAAGAAGATGGGTGACGACCCCGGTAAGAAGTGGCTGGCCGGGTTCAGCGCGCAGCAGAAGCCGCAGGTCCAGCAGGTCTCCGGCAAGGCCGTGTTCGACCTGATCGCTAAGGGCGAGGTGCCCGCCTCGCCCACGATCTTCCGCGATCATGTGGAACAGGGGGCGGCCCAGAAGGCGCCCGTCAGATGGGTGCCGCTCGAGCCGGTGGTGGCCAACATCGGCCAGGTGAACCTGGCGGGCAAGGCGCCGCACCCGAACGCCGGCCTGCTGTTCATTGACTACGCTCTTGGCCCCGACGGACAGAAGGTCCTGAAGGACAGCTTCTACGCCCTGCCCACGGAGAAACCGAACTTCCAGATCTGGGTGCCTGAGGACGGCCGCACCGGCGCCCAGGACGAGCAGGACATGAACAACTGGGCGCAGCTGTTCAAGACAAACTTCAGATAACGTGGCCACCCTAACCCTTCCCCGGCAGCGGGTACGAGAACGTCTCAAACTGCCCACCCTCAGGGCCGACCAGGTCGTATTCGCCCTGATCACGCTGATCGTACTCGGCATCGTGGTGCCGCCGGTGGTCACGCTGCTGCGCACGAGCGTGCTGGTCGGAGCTGGTCCGGGCCGGGCGGGCACGCTGTCGCTGGAGTCCTACTCGGCCATCGTCCGCGCGCCGGAATTTGCGGGCTTGATGGGCAACACGTTCCTGTTTGCCCTGGGCAGCTGCTTCGTTGGGCTACTCCTCGGCGGCTGCATGGCCTGGTTCACGGAGCGCACCAATGCGCCATTCAAGCAGCTGGTCTACGCCGCCAGCTTCGTCAGCTTCGCCGTGCCCGGCATCCTGCGTACTGTGGGTTGGATTTTCCTGCTGGGCCCTCGCACGGGCACGCTCAATGAGTTGTTCCGCTCGGTGTTCCACAGCGATCGCGTCCTGCTGGACGTGTTCACCATGCCGGCCATGATCGCGATCGAAGGCACCTTCTGGATCCCGGTGGTGTTCCTGATGCTCAGCGCCAGCTTCCGCTCGATGGATCCATCGCTCGAAGAAGCGGCTATCATGAGCGGCTCGTCCACCGTCCAGACGGTGCGGCGCGTGACCCTCCGCCTTGTCCTGCCGGCCATGCTGTCGGCGCTGCTGCTGATGTTCATTCGCGGCATCCAAGCCTTCGAGGTGCCGCTGGTACTCGGCGTGCCGAGCAAGATCTATGTGCTCACTACTGAGGTCTTCATCAGCATGCAGGCGCGAGTGATCCCCGAATACTCGCGCCCCGCCGCTTATGGCGTGCTGCTGTTTGCGTTTCTGTTGGCGTGCATCTACGCCTATTCTCGGGTGACCCGCCGTACCTCCCGGTTCGTGACGGTGACCGGCAAGGGATTTCGCCCGCGGCAGCTCGATCTGGGTCGCGGGCGAATCATTGCCGGCGCGTTCATTCTGCTGGTAGTGATCATCCAATTCCTGCCGGTCATCGAGCTCGTGGCGGCGTCCTTCCTGCGTTCGCTGGGCTCGATGCAGTTGACCACAGGCAATTACACGCTGGTGCTCGGCAGCCCAGCCATCATGCAAAGCCTGATCAACAGCTTGCTGATTGCCAGCGTCAGCGCCACGGCGGTCGTGATCATTGCCGCCGTCGTCGCCTGGTGCATGGTCCGCGGCCAGACGCCGATGCGGGGACTGCTCGATCAGCTGACCTCGCTGCCGCTGGTCTTCTCGGGCGTCGTGCTAGGCCTGGCGGTGCTGATCCTGTACGTGCGTTCGCCCGTCCCGGTCTACGGCACCATCTGGATCCTCGTCATCGCCTACGTCACCGCCTTCCTGCCGTATGGCCTGCGCTATGCGCACCCGGGCTTGCTCCAGATCGCGCCCGAGCTGGAGGAGAGCGGCCAAATGAGCGGCGCCCGCTGGGCACAGGTGTTCCGCAAGATCGTGATCCCGCTGCTCATCCCGGCCCTGTTCGCCGCCTGGGTGTTCGTGTTCCTGATCAGCCTGCGCGAGCTGTCGGCGGCGGCCCTGCTGTACACAGCCCAGTCGCCGGTCATTGCCACCAAGATGCTCGACCTGTGGACCAACGGCAACGTCAATCAGGTCAGCGCCTTCGGGGCCATCGTGTCGGCGTTGAGCATCACGCTGGCCATTGCCGCCTATCGTGTGGTCCGCCGCCAGGGGTTGCGAGCCTCCTAGAGCTGGCCTAGTATGGCCGTATGGACTACCGCATCCGCTACATCGCCGGCATTGCCGACGACCCCGCCAAGCTGGCCGAGTATTACACCACCTACTACGGCTTACGCGAGCTCGGCCGATCGGTCGAAGGCGATGTCTCGCTGACCGACGGCTTTTACAACCTGACCTTCCTCAAGCGGCGTCCCGGTTTGGATGAGGAGGATGACAGGCCAGGCCTGAATCGCTTCGGCATCGAGATCGACGACATTCGTGAGATCGAGTCGCGGCTGGAGGAGTTCGCTCCGCGGGCCGAGATTCGCCAGGAAAAGGGCGATCTCCACCACGGTGACTTCCGTATCTACGACCCTAATGACATCCCCATCAGCCTCTCACTGCGGAGCTTCGGCGTCAGCGGCGAAGAGCGCCAGATGCCCCAGATCCGTCACATCGCCATGATGGTGCCCAAGAACCAGGAGGTGGCCGACTTCTTTTGCAGCGTATTCGGCTTCCGCGAGACTAGCAGCGGCAAGAAGAACCACGGCACATCCAGTCCCGTTCGATTTGTGGGCGATGGTTCCACGGCGCTGGCCATCCTGCGCGATCCCGCCCGCGCTGTAGCCGATGGCGTTGAGCCGCCCGGCACGAACCTGAAGCCAGGGGTGAACCATTTCGGGTTCCTCGTTGAGAGCCTGGATGACATGCTGAATCGCCTGCTTGGGCCGCAGACCAGCCGGCGGCCGGCAACCCGGCCCATGGCCGAGTTCCGCACCCACGATCCTGAGGGCAACCCCATCGACATCTCGCAAATCAAGGGCTACGAGGTCGACGATGAGGTCTGGGTGCGCGGACCTCAGCCGGTGTAGGGGACGGTGGCCCGCCCCATGCTAGACCCAGGTCCTATGACATGGTCCGTGTGCGAGTACTGCGACGGCATTGCCCAGTTGAACTTCGGTGAGCTGTGGTTGTGCCAGGTCCATGGTAACGCGCTTGCCGAGCACGCCGGGGGCCTGGAACCGCTGCTAGAGATGTCGCCCGAAGCTCGCCGCTGCCTGGCAGACGCTATGCTCCCACGCCTCGTCCGCGAGGACGTGGGCGAGCCCGCGCCTACGTTCGAAAACTGAGCCGCCGGCCAGGCGCG
>DATGVV010000788.1:0-7650 GCA_035299885.1 Chloroflexota bacterium
GCCTGACGCCTGACGCCTGACGCCTGACGCCTGACAGCTGACAGCCGACAGCTCGCAGCAGCAGAAATATCGACGCCGCACACAGCAGCGCCACCAGGGCATACATCCGGATTTGCTGAGACCACCAGACATGGAACGGCGCTATGGCCAGCAGCAGACCGGCCGCCAAGCCAGCGGCAGGCCCGCCCAGGCGCCGGGCGCCGCCCGCGCAGACGGGCACGGCCAGCACCCCGAACAGCACGGCCAGCAGACGCAGGGCGAAGATGCTTCGGCCTGCCAGGGGCATCCACAGCTGGTAGAGGAAGTAGCTCAGCGGCGGATGCGTGTCGCCGGCGGTTCGCAGCAGCATGCCAGGCAGGTCCTGACTGGCCAGCCAGTAGGTGAAGCCTTCGTCCCACCAGGGATTGGCGTCGGCCAGCTTGTACACCCGCAGACCAGCAGCCAGCAAGCAGATAGCGCCCAGCGCGGGCAGGTACAGCCGCCGTTCTAAGGTGAGGATGGTTCCTAGGGTAGCCGGATAACGGAAGAGGCGTGGCCCCCGCGGCCTGAAAGCCGGCTCAACCGGATCTGCGCAGGCTGGTAGGATGGGCGCCGGAGGAGCCATGCAAGCACCCTCTAATACGTTCCTGGAGGTGTCCACCCCATGGTTTTATTCACCTCATCCCGCTGCATCCGTCTGATTCGCAGCGGCCTCCTGGCTATCGGCATGGCCAGCTTGTTGGCGGCGCCGGCGCTGGCGGATTCGTCCGGGCCGCTGACCGGGGGAACCATCGTCAAAATGCCTGGCATCCCAACCTCTTCCGCCCCCGCGTGGAGCGCGGACATCAGCTGGGTCGATGGCAGCGGAACCTACTACCTGGCCGATCGCACACTCAAGGGCATCGACGTCGTCGACACCAACAACAACTACGTGAAGACCATCACCGGTGGCTTCGTTGGGCCGAAGCTCAGAAAAAACGGCACTGTTGATAACGACCATTCGGGACCCGACGGACTGGTCGTCATCGACTCGCGGAGGGAAGCGTGGGTCGGTGATGGTGACAGCACCGTCAAGGTCGTCGACCTGAACGCCGGAACTGTGGTGGCCTCGATCTCTACCGGCGGCACGGCAAGGGCTGATGAACTGGCCTACGACTCCAAAGACGGGATTGTCGTGATCGCCAATGACGCCGACGACCCACCCTTCCTGACATTCATCTCGGTGCCGAACCGCACGGTGCTGGGCAAGATCCCCTACCCAGATGCCACCGACGGGCTGGAGCAGCCCCAATTCATTGCCGCGAACGGCATGTTCTACCAGGCCGTCCCGGCGACCAAGCAGAACCCCGGCGGGCAGATCGACGTCATCGATCCCAAAGCCATGAAGGTCGCTGCCAGCTACCCGGTACAGAATTGTGTCCCGCACGGGCTGACCGTCGGCCCCAACCAGCAGCTGCTGCTTGGCTGCAACAGCCTGAAACAGCATGCCCAGCAGCAGGTCATGGACGCGACCAACGGCAACATCCTGGCAGTCATCACCGACATTGGCGGCACAGATGAGGTGTGGTACGACTCGGGCACGAATCGCTACTACGTGGCCGGCAGCAGCATGACCAGCGACGGTACGAAGACAGGCAAGCCGGCGCCTACGCTAGGAGTGATCGACGCTGGCACATACCAGTACCTGGGCGGAGTGTCCACCGTCCCGGGCACACACTCCGTGGCCGCCGATCCAAAGACCGGGCGGGTGATCGTTCCCGTCCCCACCAAGGGTCTCACCGTGTTTACGCCAACCCCGTTGGCCAAGGGCCAGTCCATCAGCAGCTCCATCACCGGCTCCAGCGGCGGAGCAACTGCCAACTCCTACGTCAAGGGCGATGGCAGCGACTGGACGTTGACGCTTAGCGTTAGCGGACCGGTGGATCCCGGTGTCTCGTCGAGAGTGGGGCTGGCCGTCTGGAGCAGCGCTTCGACGCTGCCAGTGTTCAACGGCAGCCTCGGCCTTAACCGAACCTCACTGACGGCAACCGTGCCCGCCTCGACGGCCGGCGCGACCTATACCGTGCAGGTGTTCGATTATCAGCCGGGCTTCAGACTCAATTACACGCTGACTGCCAGCTAACAGCCTCGCAACACAAAAGAGCCGCGGCAGGGGTTTCCTGCCGCGGCTCTTCGGTTCTCGAAACAGTATTTACAAGAAAATTCGGTCGAACGTCAGCGTTTCCTGGAGCTGCCCCGACATGTGGTTGCCGTCCGCTGCCAGAGTGAAGGTGACCGGCATCGGCACCCACGATTGATTCACCGTGGCGCATACGAGCCAGTTACCGGTAATGGTGTTGCCGCCCAGAGTGCCGGTGAAGACCGTATTCATGGGAGACCTTACGGACTTGAAGTCAACGTTGCCCGAAATGACGGACTGGCCGCTCGAGGTGCACTGACGCATCGAATTCGGCATCATGACGATGTAGCCATCCTGATCTTCCTGGACGCTGTAGATAGTGTTGTTGTTTTCTAGTCGCCAGGGACCCCTGATGTCCAGATAGGCGCCGGAAGACGCGGCAGGTGCCGGCGCTGGAGCCGTGGCAGGCGCTGGCGCCGCGGCAGGCGTGTCTTTCTCCCAGGGGAAGCGATCGCTGTTCAGCCGGCTCACCAGCCCGTTGGGGCCGTTAATCCAGGTCTTGTAGCCGTTGGTGAAGGCTGTCCAGTTATCGGACTTGCGCCAGGCCATCAGGCCTTTAGTGGTGTGCTGCTGCTGATCGCCGTTGCCTTGCGCCAGGAACTGGCTATCGATGCAGTCGCCAACGTCGTTGGCGTCCAGGTCATGCAAGGCCTTGAAGCCGAGGACGAACTGGCAAGGGGCTGGCGCCGTCTGGGCGGCCGCGGTGGCCGGTAGGGCAAAGCTGGCCAGAAGGGCCAACGAGATGACGAGGCGTTTCATTTTGCACTCCAAGAATGTGGTAAATCCTACGCTAGCGCGGGCCAGCGCAGGGATGATGATTATAGCCAAATGGTCCAACGCCAAGCTAGCGGCTTCGGAAGCGAAACCCAAACAAAAGGGGCCGCCTTCTGGGCGGCCCCTTTTGTTGTACGCCGGGCAGTGAGCTAGAAGTCTTTGACAGTACCCGGGGTGAGCGAAGCTGGATCCTGAGCCGCCGCGACCGAGCTGCACGGCTGGCCAGCCCCTCGAATCTGGTCAAACGAAACAGCGCTGAACTGCCCGGCCGGGCATACGCTCTTGACGCCCGCCGAGAATACCAGGTCGCCGCCGACGTTGCCTGTCGGGTTCACGTTATAGACGGTGTCCGCGTCGGTATCCGAGCTGATGGCGATGGTCGAAACCGCCACCCAGTTCAAACTGACGGTCCAGGAGTCGCCCGGCGCCAGCCCGCCCGAATTCGTGTTACGGACGCCGTCCGAGCCAGTGGCCAAACCGCTGACGAGCCGCTTATTAGCGAGCACCACACTGTGCGTCATCTGGTTGGTGGGCTTGTTCTGGAACGTGATGGACGTGCCGGTGGTGACTGTGAAATTGTCAGGGTCGAAGCCCTTGACGTCGTCAATCATCACGGTCACGTTACCGGTGAGTGGCTTGGTCTGGCTGCCTTGAGGTTGGGTCTCAAAGCTCTTGCGTTTTGCGCTGAGGCAGACTCCTTGGTTGCGGCCAGGCACCAGGATCGGGTTGCCGGCCGACAGCATGGCGCACTCGGGATCGCCAACCGGCCGAAGGTTCGAACCCCTGACGCTGGTACCCAGGTAGTCGGCGCCGGGAAGCGTCTTCTTAAGGCTGGAGAGGCTCCCCTGGAAGTCGACCACGTGGAGGATGGCCGGGGTGCAGTCGAAGTTGGTGGGGCTTGGAATCGGCCGATCGGCGGCGATGCAGTCCGGATATGAGGTGTAGACATAGTCGCCGTTGGTCCCGAAGTCGCCGAGAATGAAGTTACCGTCGGTCATCGCCTGCTGAGGCGTGACGCCGGGGTCCGCGCCGATGCCGCCCGTGTCGAAAACGGTATTCCCTTTGCCGCCCTGCTTGAAGTCGTTCTTCTTCATGGCGACGAAGGCCGTGCTGTTCCACATGGGAGAGGCAGGGATCTGGGTGGCGCTATGGGTGTTGGTCCCAAGGTTGACAAAGATGACGTGCGCATCTATCGGTGACTCACCGACAACCACCTCCTTGGGATGGAAGCCGCTGTCATCGATCGTGACGATGACGTTGTCGCCTTTGTCCCAGACCTGCAGGTCGGGGTTGTCGCACTGGTTAATGGCATTGCCGGCGCCGAAACGGACTTTCGAGTCCGAGGTGTTCGAGCAGGCTGCGTCGAGCGATGCGGCTGGAATGCCAATGCCAAGGGCGCTGACGGAAGCTAGGATGGCAACTCCCCTTTTGAGGAAGGGTGGGACCCGCATGTTTTACTCCTTCTGTTGCTCTTTCTCTTTTATGCCTGGTAAGTGGGATGTTAAGGGAAACAACCTCTGAACACAAGTACGAATTCGACTTCTGAATAGTTACGCGCGCTTTGGGAACAGCTCCCTTAGCGACGACGAGAACTACATTCGGGGCTCAACAAACCCCGTCAGGAGACGCACACTACACCATGCTCAGCTCCTTAACCCCTGCTTCGACGTGGGCGTGGAGCGCATTTTACGGCACGCCGCGGTAAGCCCGCAAGCGGTATCCTCCACGCCCCTTAGTACCTGGAAAGTAGACATTGCGCCTTCGATAACGATCTAAGCCGACGGCTTGGCCGAGGCCGCGCCGCTGGTAGCCGGTTTGGCTGAGGCGGCGCCGCTGGCAGCAGGCTTAGCAGCCGCACCGCCACCAGCCGTTGCTGGCACTGTGAACGCGAACAGCACGCCCTCGTTAGGCAGCTGATCCTGGGTGAACACCGTGTTGGTGCCTTCGTCGTAACCCACGCCATGGCTGCCGACGGCGGTCGGAACGTTGGTGAAGAAGCTGCCGTCGCCGTTGACGATGGACAGTTGTCCACCGCGGAAGAAGTTGGAGCAGGCGACGAAGAACTTGTTTGCCTTGGCGTCGTAGATGTCGCCGTCACAGGCGCCCGCCTTGTCAATCGTGGACGTCACTTTGCTGGTCTTGAAATCCCAGATCGCCAGGTGCTGCTGCTTGGTGTTGCTGCAGCCAAGCACGGCAATATTGAGGGTCGGGTTGATGGCAATCCCGTTCGGGTTGCAGGGGTCGACGATCTCCGTCTTCTTGACCATGGCGTCCTTGCTGAGATCGAACTGGTACAGGACGTTGTCTTCCGAGCCGGTCAGATACATCATCTTGTCCACCGGGTTGTAGCGCGGCTGCTCGAGGCCGCCGCCCGGCAAATCGATCTTCTTGACAATGGTGTTCTTGTCCATGTCAACAATGGTCACGAACTGATCGTCACTGTTGGCCACCAATCCCTTCTTGGTGTTGGGGTCGTAATCGACCTCGTCGGCGCGCTTCTTGCCCCCAGCGTCCAGCTCAGCGAGTACCTTCGGCGAGGCCGGGTCCGTGATGTCGATAATTCCAATCGTGCTTTGGCCCGGCGAGCCTGCCGGGTTGGCGTTGTTGCCCTCACCGACGAGCAGCTTCTTGACATTGGCGGCGACCACGACCCCGTTAGGATCGCCCTTCGTCTTGACCGTCGTCATGTACTTGGCCGGGCTAGCGGAGGTGTCGAATACGTCGATGCCCCCCGACGTTCGGTCCGTCACGTACAGCCTGTGAGTTGCCTGATCGACTTCCATTATGTCGGCCGACAGCGTCTTGCCGGCGATGGGCGGGATGGCGATCTTGGTCAACGCCACCTGCGTGGTGTCGGTTGCCACCACTGGCAGCGTGGTAGCTGTGGGCTTGGGCGACGCCGCTGGTTTAGCCGATGCGGACGCCGCGGCCGAAGCCACGGGCTTGGCTGAGGCAACGGCCGAAGCAGCCACAGACGGCTTCGCCGCTGCGCTGGAAGCTGCCGCCGGCGCACTGGCAGCCGGAGCAGCGCCTCCACCGCAGGCGGCTAGCAGCAGCGCGGCGGCGGCTGCGAATCCTGGAACGACGTGGGACGTTCTCATGCAGTAACTCCTAATGACAGATGGCCCCGTAAGGCGGGGCGCATTGTATGCCATCAGCCGGCCGCTGTCAAAAACGAGCTGGCAGAGTTAGCTGAGCCGCGCTTTTGGCTAGGTGCCCCCGGCGCCTCGCGGCTGCTCCGAATCGCTCTTCTTCGATAGGTCCTGAGCCGCCGCGGGACTGGCGTAGCGGCGCGCCGCGCGGTTGGGGCCGCCCTCGGGCTTGAGCTTGGGGTCAAGCGGACCGTGGTCGGTCTTCTTGGCAGGCTGACGCCTGGCGTGGGCCATGCCCGCGGGGCATCGCAAGGAGCGGGCCACATCTGGTGCCAGGCGGCTGTAGCGTGGGCCTATGCGATGGCCATGGAACCATGACCCCAGCCCTCTCCTCGAGGGAGAGGGAACCGCGATCCGGGAGGAGGCGGCCTTCCCGTCGGGCACGCTCGAGGACTTCTACTGGGGCCGGCCCGTCAGCGGCACCGAGGAGGACTATCTGTGGCGGCGGCTGTCCGACAACTGGTACCAGAAGGACGTCATCCCCAGCACGTACCTGGAGATCCACAACCAATGCTTTGAGGCCTACAGCTCCAATCCGCTGGCTCGCCAGGCCATCGAGATCACCACCTCCATGGTGCTGGGCAGCGGCCTCAAAGTCGTTGCCGCGAGCGCGCGGGCGCAGCGCATCCTGGACCGCTTCTGGCACGACGCCGACAACCGCATGGACATGCGCGTCTACAGCCTCTGCACCGAGCTGGCGCTCTATGGCGAGCAGTTCATCCGCTTCTTCGTGAACCCAATGGACGGCGCCGTCAAAATCGGCCAGATCGACCCATCGACGATCGACGAGATCGAGACCGACCCGAATAACGTCGAGCGGACGCTGCGCTTCCACCAGCGGCCGCTGACAGGAGCCGGGGGCCAGGAGCCGGGAGCTGGCAGTCCCACCGGCCCCCGACTCCCGGCTCCCGACTCCCTGGAGGGGCGGTGGTTCCTGGCAGGGCAAGAGGTGGTGCAGTTCGCCGTCAACAAGGTGAGCAACGCCAAGCGGGGCCAGAGCGACCTGGCCACGCTGCTGGTTTGGCTGCGGCGCTACAAGGATTGGCTGACGGATCGCGTGCGGCTGAACAAGTTCAAAGGCGCCTTCCTGTGGGACGTCAAGCTCGCCGGAGCCGACAAGAAGACGATCGATCGCAAGAAGATGGAATACGCCTATCCGCCCCTCCCCGGCAGCCTTATCGTTCACAACGAGACTGAGGAGTGGTCGGCCGTTGAGCCGCGCATCGGCGCCGACCAGGTGGAGGCCGACGGCAAAGCCCTCAAACAGACTTATGCACAACCGCACCGCCTGGGCCTTCAATCGTCAGCCGACCATCAGGTTCGACAACGACTCGTCTGACTATACCGCGAAGGTCGTTTGCCGTGATGTCGGCTGGATTGATTGGCTCTGCCCACCACCCACTCTCAAGAGAAGGAACCCCACCGAGCATGCTCCACGAGGAATCAGGGTTCTGCTGTTCTTGATGCTGCCACGCGATGAGTTCTCGCAGCCAACGAACGAGTTCGCGGACCTGGCCTAGCTCGGTGGCCTGCGACTCGGCTCGCGGCCGCAACACGGCTAGTTCC
>DATGVV010000789.1:0-1963 GCA_035299885.1 Chloroflexota bacterium
GGTCCGTTCTACGTACCATCGGGCGAGGGCGCTATTGCGCTGGAAGAGGAGAAATCGCCACGCGAGCTGGATCAGGCCGCGCCGCACTCGGCTGTTACCAGATTTGGCGAGCCCTTTTTCCCGGCGCTTCGCGCCGCTCTCATCGGGTGCACCCGTGAGCCCGGCATAGCGCGCCACGGCTCGTCGATCTCGGAAGCCTCGAAGCAAGACCTCCCGGACCAGCATATCCGCGCTCTCGGTCCCGACGCCGATAACGCGGGCCAGCAATCGCACCATGGCGTGTGCCGGTTCGTCTGGCGCTCGCCCGATACTGTCCAGCCTGGCCTGCTCGATCGTCTTGATCTGCTCTCGAATGACGTCGAGCCGCGCCATGTCGCGGCGGATCTCGCCCAGTGTGTTAGGTGGAAGCATGACCTCTTCGGGTGTCCTCAAGGCCTCGAGCCGTGCAGGCGCGTTGCGCAGCTCCGGCTTGAAGCCGCGGATGCCAAGCCGGGCCAAGGCCGCCTTCATGCGGTTGATGATGCGGGTCCGCTCACCAACCAAGCTCTCGCGCTCTCGACCGGGCCGTTTGGCATCTTCCTCATCGATGGTCGGCACCGCGACCATGCTGCAGTGGCCACGTTCTCCGCGTAGCCAGCCGAGAAACACACGCATGAGCATCGCCGTGTCGAGCCGGTCGGTCTTCGCGCGCCGATGCTCACGTGAAACCGCGACACTGGTCGAATGGATCACATGCACCTCTACCCCGCGCGCCCGCAACCAACGTGCCAGCCAAAACCCGTCCCGCCCAGCCTCGTAGGCAAGCACAATCCTCGTGATCGTTCGCTCAGCCCTGATCGCCTCGTCGCGCCAGCGTTCGATCACCTGCATGAGTCCTCGCGCATCCGGTTCGAGCTTCTTCAACGGCTGACGTTCGACCCCAGGAACCATTCCAGCAATCAGCCAACTCGATCGGCTCAGCTCCACAACGCAAATCAGCGTTTCCTCCTGGTCCAGCGCCGTCAGAGAGCGGCTGAGATCATCCACCTTGGCCATGGTCAACTCCGTCGGTTATCGCAGCGCCGACGGTGATATCACCCTCGTCGCGCCCCCTCGGTGAAGAGCGCCTCCCGCTGATCGCCTATTGGGCCGATGATCGGGGCATGACGAACGGTTCAGATCAGGAGTCCACCAAGAGCTTAGTGGACACTAAGGGCAAACCACTTTCGATCGGGCGGCGGCGCGAGTGGCCGGAAGCGCTGAAGCGTCAGATGGTGGCGGAAACGCTTGAGCCGGGCGCCTCGGTGTCGATCGTGGCACGGCGACATGACGTGAACACCAATCAGCTGTTCAAATGGCGGCGGGAGTTGTTGCCGAAGGCGATGCCGGCGGTGGTCGAAGCCAGCACGATGGTGCCAGTGGAGATTGTGGCGGAGCGGCCTCGGCATCGCCGCCGGGCGGAGCGCCAGGGCATCATCGAGATCGAGTTTGGCAGCGGCGCGCGGGCCAGCCTGCGCGGCGAGGTGGTGCCGGCGGTGCTTCGCCAAGTGATCGAGCTGCTGCGATGATCGGCTTGGCGTCGGGCACCCGGGTGTGGCTGGCGGCAGGCGTGACCGATTTGCGCAAGGGCTTCGACAGCCTGGCGGCGCAGGCGCAGACGGTGTTGGGCAAGGACCCGTTCTCGGGTCATGTGTTCTGCTTTCGCGGTCGGCGGGGCGATCTCATCAAGCTGTTGTGGTGGGACGGCGACGGGCTGTGCCGAGGGCGCTTCATCTGGCCGCGCGCCGAGCAAGGCGTGGCGGTGCTGACGCCGGCGCAACTATCGATGCTGCTGGAGGGGATCGACTGGCGGCGGCCGATCCGCACAGCCCAGCCGGAACTGGCCGGATGAGGCTGCGACAAAGTGAATCGGCCGTTCTTTTAGGCGCGCCAACGATCGCAGGTCATGATTCGATGATCGGGTGACGATCTCGCCCGATCAACT
>DATGVV010000790.1:0-5055 GCA_035299885.1 Chloroflexota bacterium
TGGGCATTCGCGCGTTGGCAGTAAGGCAATGCTGAGCGAGGACCAAAACCGATTCCTCAGGGAGACCGGTCGCGGCACGCCGATGGGCGATCTGCTGCGCCGCTACTGGATGCCGATTGGCGCCGTGGGCGAGCTGGAGGACAGCCCTACCAAACCTGTGCGGCTCATGGGCGAGGACCTCGTCCTGTTCAAGGACAAGAGCGGCCATTACGGGCTGGTAGACCGCCACTGTCCGCACCGCCGGGCCGACCTATCGTATGGCTGGGTCGAGGAATGCGGGCTGCGCTGCCACTATCACGGCTGGCTGTGGAGCGAGACGGGCAATTGCCTGCAGCAGCCCTTCGAGGAGACGGCACATCCTGAAGCACGCTTCAAGGAGCGGGTCACGATCAAGGCCTACCCGGTGGAAGCCAAGGCCGGCCTGCTGTGGGCGTACCTCGGGCCCGAGCCGCGGCCGTTGGTGCCGACCTGGGAGCCATTCACCTGGAAGAACGGCTTCGTCCAGATCGTCCTATCCGAGATCCCGTGCAATTGGTTCCAGTGCCAGGAGAACTCGATCGACCCGGTCCACTTCGAATGGCTGCACTCGAACTGGTCGCGCCAGCTGCGGCGGCAGGACGGGCCGAAACCGCCGGCCCATTTGAAGATCGCGTTCGAGGAGTTCGAGCACGGCTTCCAGTACAAACGCATCCTGGAGGGCCAGTCCGAGGGCAGCGAGCTGTGGCAGGTCGGGCGGGTGTGCCTGTGGCCCAATGCGCTGTTCACTGGCGGGCACTTCGAATGGCGTGTGCCAGTCGACGATGAGACGACGCTCAGCGTGGGCTGGTTCTTCGACCGCGTGCCAAACGAGCTCGAGCCCTACGAGCAGGGGCCTATCCCTTATTGGTACGGGCCCATTAAGGACCCGTTCAGCGGCCGCTGGATCAACAGCCACGTCATGAACCAGGACTTCAGCGCCTGGGTGGGGCAGGGTGGCGTAGCAGACCGCACCCAGGAGCATCTGGGCGAGAGCGACCGGGGAGTCATCCTGATGCGCCGCCGCATGCAGGAGCAAGCCAAGGTCGTGGCCGAGGGCGGCGAGCCGCTGGGCCTCATCCGCGACGCGCGGCAGAACGAGAACATCGGCCTCCCGATCGTTGGTCGGGATCGCTTCGTGAACGGCTATCCAAGGTCGGAGCTGTCCCAGAACCTGGCGCGCCAGAGCGGCACCCCCGGCACGCCCTCGTTCGCACCGGACGAGTTCATCTTCCAGGCTGGCCAGCCACCCGAGATCAAGCAGGCCTACGTCAAGGCCATGGGCCTGGAGACCGAGCTCTCACCAGCCCGTTAGCCCTTCGTCATCCCGAGCGCATCGGCGACATCGGGTCCGCTGATTTGCTGTAAGGTGGACTTCCTGCAAACGCTCCGCGGCGCTCCCGACCGCACCCTCTACCGCGTGATCGCAGGCCGGCGGCCCACCAAACGTGACTTCCAATCCGACGCCGAGCTGGGCCGCGAGCCACGTGGCGACCAGCTGCACGATCGACGTCAGTACGAGGGCGTTTCAATGTTTGACCGCCTCCAGGATGCCGAGAGGGTGACCCGCCGGTTCGCTCTTGGCCCCGCCATCGCCGAGCTGGTCATTGCCGCCAATTCGCGCGAAATCACGGTGCACAAAACTCGCGGACCGCACACTACAGCGTCGTGGGCGACGCCGCCGAGCTGCGCGGGCTGGTCGTCGCGGTACACCTCCGCTAGACTCTCCGTACATGACCATCCAGATCTGGAGCATGAGCACGCGCAACCTCATCGGTGAGTACCGCACTGAGGACCAGGCCCTCCGCGCCATCCGTCGCGACATCGAGCGGCTGGGCAAGGGCTGCACCCGCGATCTGGCCATGGGCGACCCCGATGGCCGCGGTCCCGTCATCCGCGGCGCCGAGCTTGCCACGCGCGCCCTGCGACGCTTCCCGGAGAAGCGCTCGGCCTAACGCGCTGTCGAAAGGTGTGCCGATTAGTCAGCGCTTGGTGGGGGGCCGCTGGCGAAACTGTTTCAATACTAAGGCCGGATGCTAAAAGGGCTGCTTGACATCGGCTCGCGCCTTCGCGTAGCGTGAGCCCCATGAACGCGCACGTCAGCTACATCGCCATGGTCAGCGAGCGGCCGGAGAGAATGGCCGAGTACTACACCACCTACTTCGGGTTGCGCGAGCTGGGCCGCTCCGAGGCGGGCGACATCTCGCTCACGGACGGCTTCTACAACCTGAGCATCCTCAAGCGCCGGGCCGAAGTGGGCCAGGACAACGCCGAGGTCGGCCTGCACCACTTCGGCGTGGCCATCGACGACATCCGGGAGATCGAGGGCCGGCTTGAGGAGTTCGCGCCGCAAGCCGACATCCACGGCGAGAGCGGTGACCTGCATCACGGCGAGTACCGGCTGACTGACCCCAACGGCCTGACGGTGAGCCTCTCGACCAAGCACTTCCACACGGCGGGCCAGCCGCACGGCTTCCCCGAGATCCACCACGTGGCCATCAAAGTGCCCAACGGCGACGAGACCCTCGACTTCTACTCGAATGTGTTCGGCATCCGCGAGGGCAGCGCCGGTCAGCGCAGCCGTCAGCAGGGCCGCCCAGCCCGCTTCGCCGGCGACGGCAACACCGCCTGGGCCATCCTGCCCATGCACTCGAACGACGAGAACGAGGGCAACGTCGAGAAGGCTGGCCTCAACCACTACGGGTTCGTGGTCCCGAATATGGAGGACATGCTGGCCAAGCTGCCGCAGGACGGCAGGACCAGCAAACGTCCCTCGATCCGGCCGTTCGCCGAGTGGCGGACGTTCGATCCCGATGGCAACGGCATCGACATCTCGGCCCAGCTGGGCTACGAGGTGGACCTCGATCGCTGGGTCCGCGCCGGCTAGCGGCGCTTTGTCATGCCGAACATAGTGAGGCATCTGTAGCGGTAGGCGCGGATTCCTCGCTTCGCTCGGAATGACAAAGAAGGCACAATAGGCAGGCTGTGAGTGACGAGAAATGGATCAACCTGCTGCTGCCGCGCTTCCGATACGGCAACATCGAGCCGCCGGGAGGCGGCGGAACCCGCCGGCCAGGCTACCAGTTCTACCGCCTGGTGCCGCTGGACGTCATGGAGATCACCGTCGGGCTGGGCATCAAGGACTACACGCCCGAAGGCGTTGAGCAGGCCATCGGCAACTTCTGGCCGTGCGTTGAGCAGTTGGTCGAGCAGAAGGTCGACTGGATCGTGCTCGGCGGAGCGCCGGTATCGTCGCAGCTGGGCCGGCCGCGCGTGCTCGACCTGGTGCGGCAGGTGCGGGAGCGCACCGGGCTCCAGCTGGACACGCCCATGGAAGCCGTCCTCGCCGCGCTGCAGCACCTCGGCGCCAAGCGGGTCACCGTCGCGAGCCGCTGGGCCGACCAGCTGAACAGCGCGCTGCAAGCCTACCTGGAATCGGCCGGCATCGAGGTCGCGGCGATCACGACGCGCGGCCAGTGGGCGGGAGAGTCGTTCGCAATGTCCATCGAGCAGGGCTTGCAAATGGCGCTGGACGTGGGCCGCGAGGCGGCTCGCTTGGCGCCCCAGGCCGACGCCATCCTCGTGCCGGGCGGCTCGGCCATGAGCCTGCACACCATTCCGGCGCTGGAGGAGGAGTTCGGCAAGCCGGTCCTCACCAACCTCAACTCCGAGGTCTGGAACGCGTTCATCCGGCCCGGCGTCATCGAGCCGGTGCAGAACTGGGGCATGCTGCTGCGGGACGGCCGGTGATCCACTACGAGCGGCAGGGCCGCATCGTCCTGATCACGCTGGAAGGCGAGAGCGATCTCAACCTGGGCGCCGTTGGCCCCGAGCTGCACGAGCGGCTCACGGAGTATCGCGACGACGATGAGCTGTGGTGCGCCGTGATCACCGGGGCCGGCGATCGCGCCTTCTCGGCCGGCGCCAACCTCAAGAGCAGCCGGCCCGGCTTCAACCAGACCCCCTGGCAAGCCCGGACGCTGGACCTGCTGACCGGCGGCGAGTTCTGGAAACCGCTGGTCGCCGCGATTAACGGCTACTGCCTGGGCGCCGGCATGATGCTGGCCCTTGGCTGCGACCTGCGCATCGCCTCCGACAGCGCCAGCTTCGGGCTGCCCGAGCTGCGCTACGGCTTCCCGCCCGGCATGGGCTCCACCTACCGGATCACCCGCGCCATCCCGCTCGGGCCGGCTATGGAGATGCTGCTCACCGGCGACCGCATGTCGGCTGAGGATGCCTTCCGCTGGGGCTTGGTCAGCCGGGTGGTGCCTCGCGAGCGGCTCATGCCGGAAGCTATGGCCCTGGCCGAGCGCATCATCGCCAACCCGCCGCTGGCGGTGCGGGCCAGCAAGGAGCTGGCGCTGCGTGGCCTCGAGATGCCGTTCGACGAGCACTACCGGCTGCAGACGGTGCTGTCCTACATGTGCCGCCAAACCGAGGACGCCAAAGAGGGCGCCCGCGCCTTCGCCGAGAAACGCAAACCCGAGTTCAAGGGACGCTAGCCACCCCGCCTCGATAAACTCGGCGGGGACCCCAACGAAGGAGCAGGGGATTGACCGAGTACCAGACCATCCTCATCGAGAAGCAGGACGGCATCACGACGCTGCGCTTCAACCGCCCGGAGAAGCGCAATGCCATGAACCCGCGGCTGCACCGCGAGATGTACGACGCACTCACCGAGCTGGAGTTCGATCCCAATACCAAGGTGTTGGTAGTCACTGGCCAGGGCGAGAGCTTCTGCGCGGGACAGGACTTGAAGGAGTACTTTTACGAGCTCAAGGACGACGCTCGCGGCCGGGAGGAGATCCGGCGCATCTCGCACGCCTGGCGGCACGAGAAACTGCGCTTCTTTCCACGGCCCACCATCGCCGCCATCAATGGCTGGTGCTTCGGCGGAGCCTTAACGGTAGTGTGCTCGGTGGACGTGGCCATCGCGGCCAGCGAGGCCACCTTTGGCCTGTCGGAGATCAACTTCGGAAACATCCCAGGCGGGCTGGTGACCAAAGTCGTGCAGGAGGTGGTGCAGCCGCGGCAGGCGCT
>DATGVV010000791.1:0-10404 GCA_035299885.1 Chloroflexota bacterium
CGGTCACCCGCCCGCCACGCCGCCCGTCGACTACGACTGGGAGCGCCCCCGCCGCGGCCGCAAGCCCAAGCACCTAACCGAACAAGCGGCTTAGGGCTTAGGCCGCCCGCTGCGCCAACACTTGCCTGGTCAAACCTGAAAGCTCGTACACTCGATCGCGCAGCTCGGCAATTTCGGCACGTACTCCAGCGATTTCGCCGCGCAGCTCTGCCTCCATCCGCTCCAGACGAGTTTCAAACCGATCCATGCGAACGTCCAGCCGATCCATGCGCGCGGTCATCCGACTCTCTAGTCGCAACAGGATCGTGCCCAGGAAAGCGGCGAGCGCCACGGAAAAGCCACCGACGGTGGCGATAAGGGTCGCCGTCTGGCCGTCCACGTGCGAACCTTACCATGGGGCTTGACTGCCTGCTTCTTCTCAGGCGTTGGTTGATTCATACTCCCATCTAGCAATGGACCTTCCCAAGGCGCTGCAGGCTCGGCTGAAGAGCTTGCCCGACAAGCCAGGCGTGTACCTGCACAAGGACGCCGAGGGCAACGTGCTGTACGTGGGCAAGGCTAAGAGCCTGCGCAGCCGGGTCCGCTCATACTTCAACGCCGAGTATTCCAAGACGGCCAAATTGCGGTCGATGGTGAGCCAGGTCGCGGATGTCGATTACTGGCTGGTCGACAATCCTGTCGAAGCTCTGGCGCTCGAATGCAACCTGATCAAGCGCTACCGGCCGAAGTACAACGTGATGCTGCGGGACGACAAGAACTACCCGTACATCAAGATCTCACTGGACGAGGACTTCCCGCGCGTCTACCGCACGCGCAATTACCGTAAAGACGGCGCCCGCTACTTCGGCCCCTACACCAGCTCCAAGAGCCTGGACGAGACACTGAAGCTGCTGAAGCGCATCTTCCCTTACCGATCCTGCAACCGCCCCATGGCCGACACCCCGCTCGATCCGAGCAAGCCGCTGAACGCCCGCACCCGGCCCTGCCTGGACTTCTACATCCACCGCTGTGTCGGCCCCTGCATCCGCGCCTGCACGAAAGAGGAGTACGCGGCCGTCATCGACGACGTCCAGCTGTTCCTGGAGGGCAAGCACGACGACATCCGCAGAGGCATGGAAAAGCGCATGCTGGCCGCGGCCGCCGAGCTGAAGTTCGAGGAAGCCGCCCTCATGCGCGACCGGGTGCGAGCCATCAACCGCGTGCTGGAGAAGCAGCGTGTGGTGTCCACCGGCATGGAGGACCAGGACGTCATCGCCCTGGCCCGAGACAAGGGCGACGCCTGCGTCATGCTGCTGACCATCCGCGGCGGCAAGGTGCTGGGCCAGCAGGACTACGTCATGCAGGGCAGCCAGGACGAGACCGAGGCCGAGATCCTGGAGAAGTTCATCGAGCAGTACTACGACTCAGCCACCAACCTGCCTGCCGCAGTGCTGCTCCACTTCCCGATCGAGGATCCCGAGACCGTCGCCGAGTGGCTGCGCCAGAAGCGCGGCCGCAAAGTCAGCGTCCTGTCGCCCCAAAAAGGCGAGAAGCGGCGGCTGATCGAGCTGGCCGAGAAGAACGCGCGCGAGACCCTTCAGACGCTCAAGCTCAAGTGGCTGACGGACGACCAGAAGGTCCAGGCCGGCCTCACCGAGCTGGCCGACTACCTCGAGCTGGATCGCATCCCGCAGCGCATCGAGTGCTACGACATCTCGAATATTCAGGGCAAGGACTCGGTCGGCTCAATGGTGGTGTTCGTCGCCGGCCGGCCTAAGAACAGCGAGTACCGGCGCTTCAAGATCAAGACCGTAACTGGCGCGGACGACTACGCTTCGATGAAAGAAGTCCTCAAGCGCCGCTTCCGTCGAGCCGCCGCGTCCGAGGACGACACCTCGTCGTGGGGCCGGCTGCCGGACCTGATCATCATCGACGGCGGCAAGGGCCAGCTCAGTGCGGCTATCGAGGCGCTGGCTGAGGTGGGCGTGGATGCCATCCCGGTGGCCGGTCTGGCTAAGGAGCGGGAGGAGCTGTTCCTGCCAGGCAACCCGGAGCCGATCGTCCTGCCGGCCATCTCGCAGGGCTTGTACCTGGTGCAGCGTATTCGCGATGAGGCGCACCGCTTTGCCATCACCTACCATCGCAACGTGCGCGCGAAGTCCTCGATCTCTTCGCAGCTGGACGAGATCCCCGGCATCGGGGCGCGCCGGAAGAAGGATCTCCTGCGGCGTTTTGGATCTGTCAAAGGCATCCGTCAGGCGGCGGTGGAGGACATCGCCGCCGTGCCCGGCTTCAGCGTCAAGCTGGCCGAGCTGCTCAAGGAGTACTTGCCGGACGACGTGCGCGAGCCGAGCCTGGTAGGCTGATGGCCTTCGCCGAAGTCGTCGTCGATACGAACATCCGGCGAGGTGCGCAGACCTACACTTATTCGATCCCGAGCGGCCTGGAGGTCGCCCCCGGCCAGCGGGTGGTGGTGCCCTTTGGCAGCCGCCAGCTGGAGGGCGTGGTGTTCCGGCTGACCGACGAGCCCGTGGCCGACGTCCGGCCGCTGCTGCGGGCCGCCGAGCCGCTGCTGCTGCCCCATCAATTGGAGCTGGCGCGCTGGATCGCCGAGCACTACGCCGCGCCGATCAAGGATGCGGTGGCCTTGTTCCTGCCTCCCACGCTGGCCACGCCTCGCTTGCGGCGCATCGCGCGGCTGGCCCGCGGGGTAGACCTACGCACATCCATCAAGGAGCTGACCCGCGCTCCGCGCCAGCTGGCCACCTTCGAGGCGCTGCTGCTGGCGCCGCTGGGCATTGACGCCCGAGCGCTGCCCTCCGAGGACGGCCTGCGGGGGCTGGTCCAGCGGGGCCTGGCCGAGGTCCTATCCGAGGTCGATGAGCCGCCGCCGCTCGTGCCCGAGACGGCCCAGATCCTGCCGCTGCGCCTCACGGAGGCCCAGCGAGAAGCTCTCGACGCTATCACTCACGACTCACGACTAACGACCAACGAGTCTCGTGTGTTCATGCTTCACGGCGTCACCGGCTCGGGCAAGACCGAGGTCTACCTGCAGGCCATCGCGGATGCGCTCGAGCGTGGCCAGCGGGCGATGCTGCTGGTGCCGGAGATCTCGCTCACTCCGCAGACCATCGCCCGCTGCGCGTCCCGCTTCCCCGGCCGCGTGGCGGTGCTGCACAGCGCCCTCACGCCCCGGCAGCGCTATGGCGAATGGCGGCGCATCGGCCAGGGCTCGGTGGACGTGGTGATTGGGCCACGATCGGCGTTATTCGCGCCGCTGCGTGATCTGGGACTGATCGTGATCGACGAGGAGCACGATTGGACCTATAAGCAGGAGCAATCGCCCCGCTACCACGCCCGGGAGACCGCCATCAAGCTGGCCTCTTTGGTGGGCGCCAAGGTGATCCTCGGAACCGCCACACCGGATTTGGGTTCCTACCATCGCGCGCAGAAGGGGATATTCACGCTGCTCACTCTGCCCGAGCGGATCGTCGGGCCGTCAATGCCGCCGGTTCGCATTGTCGACATGCGCCAGGAGCTGCAGGCGGGCAACAGGAGCATCTTCTCTCGCGATCTCCAGCAAGAGCTGCGGGCCGCGCTCTTGCGCAAGGAGCAGTCCATCCTGTTCCTCAACCGGCGCGGCGCGAACACCTTCGTGATGTGCCGCGAGTGCGGCTTTGTGCTCCAGTGCCAGGATTGCCTGCTGCCGTTCACCTTCCACGCCGTGGGCAACCGGCTGATGTGCCACAACTGCGGGCGCGCGGCGCGGCCGCCGGAGCACTGCCCCGACTGCGCTTCGATGCGTATCCGCTACTTTGGCTTGGGCACGCAGCGCGTCGCCGAGGAGATCGAGGCCCTGCTGCCGCAGGCGCGCGTGCTGCGCTGGGACCGCGACACCGCCCGCACCCGGGAGGACCACGAAAACGTGGTGGACGCCATGCGCGAGCACCGGGCCGACGTCCTGGTTGGCACCCAGATGGTGGCCAAAGGCCACGACCTGCCGCTGGTGACGCTGGTCGGCGTGATCTCGGCCGACGCCATGCTGCAGCTGCCCGACTTCCGCTCGGCCGAGCGCACATTCCAGCTGCTGACACAGGTGGCCGGCCGGGCCGGCCGCGGACCGGCCGGTGGATCGGTACTCATTCAGACCTACAATCCCCAGCACCCCACGCTGGCCATGGCCAGCCGCCACGATTTCCATGCTTTCTTCCGCACCGAAATCCAGTTCCGCAAGCGGATGAGCTATCCGCCGTTCAGCCACGTGGTCAAGTTCGTGTACTCGCATGCCAGCGCGGAGAAGTGCCAGCGCGAGGCGCGCGAGCTGTTCGGTCAACTGGCCGAACGTGTCGCGGGCCTCGATCCGCCCATTCATCTGACTGGGCCGCTGCCACCCTATCTGGAGAAGTCGCACGGCAAGTTCCGCTGGCAGATCCTGGCCCGTGGGCGGGACGTGCGGCCGGTCCTGCTGTCCGATTTGCCGGCCGGCTGGACGATTGACGTGGACCCGGCCAGCGTGCTATGACATGCCGCACTGTAGATGAGGTAGGCGATGAGCGGTTCCGAAAGGAGCGATGTCATGGCTGGCAGCCGGCGATTCTTCCTGGCAGCGGGTGCGATATGCCTGGCCCTACTCCAAGCCTGCGGCGGGGGCCCAGCGGTCTCACCGGCCGCGCCCAGCGCTAAGGCGCCCCCAGCCTCCAGCCCATCGCCCATCGCCGCCAGCCAGCCCGCTTCAGCGGCGGCGGCGTCCCAAGCAGCCGCGACCAAATCGGGCGTTCCCAAGCTGATCGTGCCCTATGGCGCCATCGCCGGGTCGTTTATTCCGTTGTGGATGGCCAAGGCGATTGGCGCCTTCGACAAGTACGGCGTTGCGGTCGAGATGCCGTACATCGAGACGAGCATCGCCGTGCCGGCCATGGTCGGCAAACAGATCGACGTCCTGGAGAGCTCGGCGGCGCCGATCATCACCGTCGACATCAACGGCAACGAGGACCAGGTATTCATCGCTTCGGCCCTCAACCATCCCATCCTGGGCATCTACGCCAAAGAGACCATCAAGACCGCGGCGGACCTGAAAGGCAAGGTCATCGCCTCTGACAAGCCCGGCACCCCACTTGATTACGCTGCCCGCCTGTCGCTCAGTTTGATGGGCTTGAAGCCCACCGATGTGCAGCTGCGGCCCATCGGCAGCGCCTCAGAGGTCGTCGCCGCCATGCTCTCGAACCAGGTGGACGCCGGCGTGGTGGCGCCGCCGCAATCCTTCCAGGCGGAGGTCAAAGGCTTTCACCTGCTGCAGAACATCTTCAGCCGGCCGTACCAGAACGTCGGCCTGGTGGCCAAGAAGTCGCGCCTGGACGAGCTCGCCCCCGCGCTGCGTGCGTTGGTGGCAGCCTACCGGGATGGCATCGTCGCCTACAACAAGCAGCCCGACCTGGCGATGAAGGTCTTCGACGAATATGCCAAGGTCAGCGATCCCGAAGTCCTGAGGAAGACGTACGACTTCTACCGCACGGTCGCACCCTTCGAGGAATCGATGCAGCCGACGATGCAGGGCCTGCAGGCGATGATCGATTTCCTGGCCGACTCCACGGTCCCCGGCGCCAAGGGGCACAAGCCGGAAGAGTTCGTGGACCTGCGCTTTCTGACAGACCTACCGAAGGCCGCATGAAGCCATGAACCGCCGAAGATTCCTCGGACTCTCTGCCGTCATTGCGCTTGGTGGGCTGCTGCAAGCCTGTGGTGGCGGCGCGCCAGCGGCATCGGCCCCGGGCTCGAGCGCCGCCCAGCCCGGCGCCTCGGCGGCGAGCGCAAGCGCCAGCGCGGTCGCCAAGCCTGGCGCGCCCAAGCTGGTCGTGACCTATGGGTCCACGGTTGGATCGTTCCTGCCGTTGTGGGTAGCCAAGGAAACCGGCCTATTCGACAAATACGGCGTGGTGGTCGATATGCGCTTCGCTGAGAGCACCGTCGCAATCGCGGCGCAGATCGCCGGCGAGATCCATGCGCAGGAAGTGTCCGGGGCGGCTGTTATTACCGCCGACGTCAACGGCAACCAGGACCTGGTGTTCATCGCCTCCGACCTCAACCATCCCATCATCTCGCTGTGGGCCGCGCCTGAGATCAAGACCGCGGCCGAGCTCAAGGGCAAGGCGGTAGGCTCCGGCCTGCCTGGTTCGCCAGTCGACTATGCGACACGGCTGGCCTTGTCGCTGCTCGGCTTGAAACCCACCGACGTTGAGATCCTGCGGCTCGGACCCAACCAGCCGATCGCACAGATGCTCGCCGGGCAATTGAAGGCGGGCTTAATCGCTCCGCCGGACACGTTCCAGGCAGAAGCAAAAGGGTTCCATCTGCTCCAGGACATCTCCAGCAAGCCCTATCAGAACGTAGGCATCGTGGCCAGGCGATCGCGCCTCGACGAGCTCGGCCCAGGTATGCGGCCCTTGCTGGCGGCTTACCGAGATGCCATCCAGCTGATCTACGACAAGCCGGACGTGGCCATGAAAGTGCAAGCCCAGTACGCCAAGCTCGACGACCAAAACATCCTGCAAAAGTCATACGACTTCTACACCAAGGCCGCGCCCTACCAGAAGGACCTGCAGCCCACCCTGGATGGCCTCCAGGCGCAAATCGATTTTCTGGCCGAGGGCACCGTGGAGAAAGCCAAAGGCCACAAGGCGGAAGAGTTTGTCGACGCGCGCTTCCTGAAGGATCTGCCCAAGGCGTAACGTCTTTGCCGCCCATGCTGTACAGTCGCAGCATAATGGCAAGGGTTAGGCGATCTCGGCGGGAATTTCTGCGAATCAGCGGCTTGGCGGCCGGCGCCCTGAGCCTAGGCGGTCTGCTCCAGGCTTGCGGCGGCGCGGCCGCGCCGGCGTCTGCGCCACCGGCGTCCCCCGCCGGCTCAGCCAAGCCAGCGGCTTCAGCGGCAGCCAGCGGCGCGGCGAAGCCACAGAGTGCGGGCAAGCTCACCGTGTCCTACGGCTCGGCGGTCGGCTCATTCTGGCCGCTGTGGATGGCCAAGGAGATGGGCGGCTTCGATAAATACGGCGTGTCGGTCGAGATGCCGCTCATTGAGACCAACGCAGCGGTGGCGGCGATGATCGCCAAACAAATCGACGCCATGGAAGTTTCGGCCGCGCCGATCATCTCCGCTGATTCGAACGGCAACGAGGACATCGTGATGATCGCTTCGGCCCTCAACCATCCCATCCTGGCCCTCTACACCACGCCCGACATCACCACTGCCGAGCAACTCAAGGGCAAGCAGATCGCCTCGGGGCCGCCGGGATCGCCTGTCGACTACGCCGCCAAGGTTTCCCTGTCTCTGCTGGGGCTCAAGCCCGGCGACGTGGTGCTGAGGAGCATCGGCACGGCCGAGCAGATCCTGGCCGCCATGCTGTCCGGCCAATTGCCGGCCGGCATGACTGCTCCGCCCCAATCGTTCCAGCTGGAGGCCAAAGGGTTTCGCCTGCTGAAGGACATTTTCAGCCAGCCATATCAGAACGTGGCGCTCTTTGCCAAGAAATCGCGCCTTGATGAGCTCGCACCGCGCCTGCGGCCGCTACTGGCGGCCTACCGCGACGGACTGGCCGCCATCTATGACAAACCGGACCAGGCCACCAAGGTGCTCGACCAATACGCCAAAGTGGGCGACGCCGAAATCCTTAAGAACACCTACGCCTTTTACACCAAAACGGCGCCCTTCGAGCGGTCGATGCAGCCAACAATTCCCGGCGTTCAGGCCATGATCGATTTCCTGGCCGAAACTGTGCCCGCCGTCAAAGGCCATAAGCCGGAGGAGTTCATCGATCTGCGCTTCCTGAACGATCTGCCCAAGTAGCCCTAATGCATATTCGCCCCACCGTCGACGTTGAACGTCTGGCCGGTGACGAAGCGGCTGGCGTCTGAGCACAGGAAGATCATCGTGCCCACCAGGTCCTCCGGCTGCTGCTCCCGTTTGAACAGGCGGGCCTGAGCGCGGTCCTCGAAATCGCGCTGATCGTAGACCTGCTTGGCTCGCTCGCTGGAGGTCAGACCGGGCGTAATGCAGTTGACCCGCACGCCGTACTCGCCCAGCTCGTTCGCCAGGCAGCGAGACATGGCCCACACCGCGCCCTTGCTGGTGACGTAGTGCATGAAGCCCGGGGTGCCGCCCAGGATGGTGCCGGACGAGATGTTCACGATGACGCCGCTGCGCTGCTGCTTGAACACGGGAGCCAGCGCCTTGCAGCACAGCCACACGCCGCGCACGTTCACGGCCATGACCTTGTCCCACTCGTCGACGGGGATCTCATCGAAGGACTTCCGCGGCAGCACCTCGGTGAATATGGCGGCGTTGTTGATCAGGATGTCCACGCGGCCGTAGGCGTCCAGGGCGGACGCCGCCATCTGCTTCACGCTGTCCTCGTTGGCGCAGTCCACCCGCATGGCTGTGCCGTCCACCTCAGCGGCCACTTCCTTGGCCTTGTCCTCGGCCAGGTCGGCAACAACCACCTTGGCGCCCTCTCCGGCCAGCCCGCGGCAGTAGCGCTTGCCGATGCCCTGCCCGCCACCTGTGACGATGGCTACTTTGCCCTCTAAAACCATGGTGCCTGCCTGCCTCCCGTCGCTATACTCCAAGCCGCGATGCCCAAGCTTCTCACGGTGCGAACAGACGGCGATCCGGTCCTCCGCCAGAAGGCCAAGAAAGTGAGCCGCGTGGACGACTCATTGCGCCGGCTGATCGATGACATGTTTTACACCATGTACAACAACGAGACCCGCGGCATCGGCCTCGCCGCGCCGCAAGTCGGCGCCGGCGTTCGGGTCATGGTCGTCGACATGCAGGACGACGAGCACGAGGCCATGGCTTTCGTGAATCCAGAGATCGTGAAGGCCTCAAAGGAGATGGTGGTGGCCGCCGAGGGCTGCCTCAGTGTGCCCGGCCTGCGCGGCGACGTGGAGCGCCACGAATGGGTCACGGTCAAGGCGCGCGACGAGCACGGCCACGAGAAACGCCTCCGCGCCGAAGGCTGGTTCGCTCGCTGCATCCAGCACGAGATCGATCACCTGGACGGCATCCTCTACACGGATAAGGCGACCGACGTCCGCTACGCCGACGAAGAGGAGATCTGCACCGAGAACGCCGAGCGCGAAGCCCTCGGCGAAAAGGTTCCGGTCGCGATTTAGGCAGCCCCTCCCGGGGAGCCCCATATGAGTAAGACCCGCCTAGAGGCGTTCAGCGATGGCGTCATGGCCATCCTGATCACGATCATGGTGCTCGAGCTCAAATCGCCGGCAGGAGCCGGCCTGCATGCGTTGTTAGAGACGCTGCCCGAGCTGGCGATCTATGCCCTCAGCTTCGTCATTCTCGGCATCTACTGGAGCAACCACCACCACATGCTCCAGGCAACCGAGCGCGTCAGCGGGTCCGTGCTGTGGGCAAATCTGCACCTCCTGTTCTGGCTTTCATTGGTGCCGTTCGTCACCCGCTGGCTGGGCGAGACGGGTGTTGGGCAACTGCCAACCGCGATTTACGGATGCGTGCTCCTTCTGGCCGCTATCGCTTATTCCATCCTGTTTCGGGCGCTCCTGGCTTGTCAGCCGCCGAATTCGACCCTCGCCGCGGCCGTGGGCAACGACTTCAAGGGCAACGTCTCAGTCGTGTTCTATGTGGCGGCGATCCCACTCACGTTCGTGAATCGCTGGATTGCCATTGCGCTGTTCGTCGGCGTGGCGCTCATGTGGTTGATTCCCGATCGCCGGATCGAGTCCCGCCTGAGCGAAGTGCAGGGTTCCCCGGCAGCCGACGACTAGGACGACGGTCAGCCCCCTAAGCGGCTGCCTCTTCGAGCACCCGGCCGCTGAACTGGCTGTTGTACAGCTCGGCGTAGAATCCGTTCTTGGACAGCAGCTCCTTGTGGCTGCCCTGTTCCACAATGCTGCCGTGGTGCATCACCAGGATGGAGTCGGCATTGCGAATGGTGGACAGCCGGTGGGCGATGACGAAGCTGGTCCGGCCCCGCATCAGGTGGGCCATGGCCTCCTGGATGAGCACCTCGGTGCGCGTGTCGACGCTGCTCGTGGCTTCGTCCAGGATAAGAATCGCAGGATCGGCCAGAAAGGCGCGGGCAATGGTCAAGAGCTGCTTTTGGCCCTGCGACAGGTTGGTGGCCTGTTCAGTCAGCACCGTGTCGTAGCTGTCGGGCAGCGTTCGAATGAAGTGATCCGCCTGAGCGGCTTTGGCGGCCCGAACCACGTCTTCCGCCGTGGCGTCGTCCCGGCCATAGGCGATGTTGTCGCGGATGGTGCCCGTAAACAGCCACGTATCCTGCAGCACCATGCCGAACATGCGCCGCAGGCTGCCGCGCTCGAGCTCCCGGATGTCGATACCATCGACACGGATAGCGCCGCCGTTCACGTCGTAGAAGCGCATCAGGAGGTTCA
>DATGVV010000792.1:0-3971 GCA_035299885.1 Chloroflexota bacterium
ACTCGGCCTCCTTGCCCGCACATTCGACTATGTCATTGTCGACACACCGCGGGCCCTGAGCGATAACGTGATCGCCGCCCTAGACGCGTCCAGCCAGGTGCATTGCGTAGCGAGCGACCAGCTCGCATGTCTCAAGAGCACACGCCTATGCCTGGACATGATGAATGAGTGGAACTACAGCGAAGACAAGGTGAAGCTCGTGATTAACCAGGCGCATAACGGTGCCGGCCTGCCAGCCCACGAAACGCGCGCGGCCGTAGACTATCCAATCCTCTGGAAGGTCCCGTACGACGGACAACTGGTGGCCGACAATCAGTGGGGCAAGCCCTTCGTTCAAGCCCAGCCGAACGCAAAGATCTCGCAGAACGTCATCGGGCTGGCCCAGGCCCTCAGCGGCACGCGGGCGACGAAGCGAAGCTTCCTTTCGCGATTGAGGGGCGCTTAAAGATGTCGCTGCTCCTAGAACGCTCCGGTCGCAACGGCGCCCATCCCAAGAGTGAGCCCGCGTCGGCGCTCGTTTATGGGGCCAGGAAATGGGCCGAGCCAACCGACCCCTGGATCGATCTCAAGATGCGCATTCATGAACGGCTGATCCGCGAGCTCGACGTGAGCCAACTGGACCATCGGGGCGACAATGCCATTCGAGCACAGGTCGAGGACGCGTGCAGGACGCTGCTGCTCGGCGAAGACATACCGCTAGCCAAAGATGACCGCCTGCGGCTCATTTCCGAGATCACCGACGAGGTGGTAGGGCTGGGCCCAATCCAACTGCTGCTGGACGACCCGACAGTGTCTGAGGTAATGGTCAACGGTCCCAACCGGATCTATTTTGAGCGCGCTGGCGTTCTGCATCCGAGCGATCGGGTGTTCAAGGACGACGCCCACATTATGCGCATCATCGAGAAAATCGTGGCGCCAATCAACCGCCGAATCGATGAGAAATCGCCAATGGTCGACGCGCGCCTGCCGGATGGCTCTCGCGTGAACGCCATCATTCCCCCATTGGCGATTGATGGTCCCAATCTGACCATCAGAAAGTTTGCCAAGGAACCGTTCCAAGTCGACGACCTGGTTCGCTTTGGCACGCTCACCCATGAAATTGCCGAGCTGTTGCGCGCGTGCGTCTATATGCGGCTCAATACGCTTGTCTCAGGCGGCGCGGGCGCTGGCAAGACAACGCTGCTGAATGTCCTCTCGTCCTTCATCTCACCCGAAGAGCGCATCGTCACCATTGAAGACCCGGCCGAGCTGCAGCTTCGGCAGCGGCACGTGGTCCGCCTGGAGACCCGGCCGTCGAACATTGAAGATGAAGGCGAGGTTACCCAGCGTGACCTTGTGCGCAACGCGCTGCGCATGCGGCCTGACCGGATCATCGTGGGCGAGGTGCGTAGCGGTGAGGCATTCGACATGCTCCAGGCCATGAATACAGGTCATGACGGCTCGCTCACTACAGTGCACGCCAACTCGCCACGCGACGCGCTATCTCGTGTGGAGAACATGGTGCTGATGGCAGGCCTCGACCTCCCCGCGAAAGCGATCCGGGAGCAGGTCGCTTCCGCTATGCACCTCGTCGTGCAGCTTACTCGGATGCGCGATGGCAGCCGCCGGATCACGCACATCAGTGAAATAACGGGTATGGAGGGAACGACCGTGACGCTGCAAGACATCTTCATCTTCAAGGCGCATGGGTTGGACGAGGAGGGGCGTGTGCTCGGCTCTATACGGCCAACAGGGCTGCGGCCGAAGTTCGCCGAGCGATTTGCGGAGTACGGTCTTGTGCTCCCGGCTCAGCTGTTCGAGGAGGAAGCGTAAGGCCGTGACACTCGCAACGATCCTGGGGCCAGCCGCCACCCTCCTCGTATTCGCCCTGGTCGCCGTGGGTATCCATTGGCTTTCAGAGCCGCCTGGCGTCGCGGCTCGAAGCCGGCTGGCTACGTTTGCCCCGCCCACTCGAAACGCGTACGGCTCTCAGCGGGGCGGTTCTCTGCTGATGGGCCAGCGGCGGTTCAGCGATATCCCAGGCCTGCAGCGGCTCCTGCAGCGAAAAGATGCGGGCGAGCGTTTAGCGGAGGAGCTGGCGCGGGCGGGCATGACGCTTCGCCCAGGGGAATACCTGCTCATGCGCTGGGCGGTCGCCTTACTGCTCGCAGCTGTTGCATGGATATCGAGTGGAGCGCTCATTCTTGCCTTCGTCGCCGCCGCAACCGGCTACGTAGCTCCCATCCTGTACGTACGTTGGCGGCAACGACGGCGCACACGACAGTTCGAAGAACAACTTGTCGACGCCCTGGTCTTGATCAGCAACGCCCTGAAGTCCGGCTTCTCGTTCATGCAGGCCATGCAGGCTGTGGCGGACGAGATGCCGGATCCTATCAGCGCGGAGTTCCGTCAGGCGCTCATTGAGACGCGCATGGGCGCCGCTGTTGACGAGGCTATGGTGAAGATTGCCAAGCGCGTTCGCAGCGCTGAATTCGAACTGGTAGTGAGTGGCATGATCATCCAGCGCCAAGTCGGCGGCAACCTGGCGGAGATTATCAGCAACGTCGTCCACACAGTCCGTGAACGGCATCGCATCCAGCGTGAGGTGCGGACGTTGACCGGTGAGCAGCGTATGGAAGGCGCGGTTCTCGGCGTCTTGCCGCTGGTCCTGCTACTGGTGCTATTGGTGCTCCAGCCGACTTATCTGTCGCACATGTGGGCTGAAACCGCTGGCCGCCTGATGCTCGGTGCCGGCTTCCTTACGGATGTCATAGGCCTGCTCGTTATCCGCAGACTCGTCCAGATAGAGGTGTAGGTGTGGAACTGTTGCTTGCCCCCTTAGCGACTTTTGGAGCCGTCGCGCTTTTGGTTCTCATCTTCGTGCCAGGCCAGCGCGTCGACGCTCAACGCAGAGTTGCGACATTCGCCGGAATGGATCCGGCCGCCACGACGGGAGCCCAGCGGGCGTCTCTGCGGCTAATGCTGAACTCGATTCTCGACTCCATCGGTAAACAAGCGAGCAAGGTTGCATTGGGGCAGTCTCTCACAGGCATGCGAGAGCTGCTCGACCAAGCAGGGAATCCTATCAGCCTGGAGAGCCTGCTCGCCCTGCGTGTCGCCGGCGGTCTCTTCTTTCCAGGGGTCTATTTCCTCCTACTCGGCCAAAGCGAGCATACGGGCATACAGCTGCTGTTGGCTCTCGCTGTCTGCTACCTAGGGAGCTACCTGCCTAAGTTCTGGGTGGACCGCAAGGCAGAGAATCGGCGGCAGGCAATCGAGCGTTCGCTGCCCAATGCGCTGGATTTGATAGTCGTATCTATGGAGGCTGGGCTCGCCCTGGACGCGGCCGTGGCCAAGGTGGTGGAAAGGACCAGCGGGCCCCTGGCGCAGGAGTTTGGGCGAACACTGCGAGAGATGCAGCTGGGAAAGTCCCGCCGGGACGCCCTGCGCGACCTGGCTAGCCGCTGCGGCATTAAAGACGTGACCACCCTCGTGAACGGCATCATCCAAGCCGATCAGATGGGTGTCAGCATGGCCGAGCTGATGCGGACACAGGCCGACGAAAGCCGCGTCGTCCGTCGCCAGCGGGCAGAAGAGAAGGCCCACCAGGCTTCAGTCAAGATGGTCTTTCCATTGATCCTGTTCATTCTGCCCAGCTTGCTGATCGTCGCCGTTGGCCCCGCGGCTTTGACTATTTACAAAACACTGATAGCCGGAGGTGTATTCAAATAACCATGGCACTCACTGCTCGTCCGCCGTCACCCACTGGCCTGCAGACCCTCGGAGGACATGGGCCAACGGTCCTGGCTAAGGTTAAAAACGGCGCTTGTCCTCATCTCGGCCTGGTGAGCGATGCCTCGCTGAACAGGTCGATGGCATGCCCGGACCATCGCTGTTACCTCTGGCAGCAGCAGGAGCGGATAGATCGTTTGCACCAAGAGCGCTATTGCCTGACCGAGCTGCACGCCAAGTGTCCCTGGCTCATGTTGCCA
>DATGVV010000793.1:0-4538 GCA_035299885.1 Chloroflexota bacterium
ATTACTGAAACCTTTGTCACCTCCTTCGTTGGTGCATTGATCCACAAAGCCGTCGGCACTGCTGGAGGCTGTGGCTTGGAGTAATCCACCTTCTTACACAGGCCATTCAAAATTCAAGGCGCCCTTGCAAAATATTGCAAGGTACTGACGACGTCGAACACGGCAAATCACGCTGACTCAATAAGCCTGCCGTTCTTTGACAGGTTCGGGTCGGTGCATGCGGCAAGGTTGAAACAGCAGGGCCGTCGCTTCCCGCTTTTCATTTTCGAGATACTTACTTCGACCCGTCGTTTGCGCGTATCAAGGTTTTGGGTTGCATTGACCCAGCGAACCCATTCCCAGCGCGCCATCGGCGTAATAGCTTTCCATAGGTCTTGGATCTTCTGAGGGGCAGCTGCCAGAGCCGTCTCAAGATCCTGTGGCACGTTCGGCTCCGGCCAGTCTTTGAGTGACTCAATTTCGAGCGTCGCGGTGTCACCCGCGCTTAAAGCAGCGGTTTGTTGCAGCTTTCCATCAATCCTCATCCAGTGGCCAGAATGGCCGTCTGGTTCCAACACCGTCTGGAACCCATGGCCATTGATCGTTCCGTGTACTGCCATCTGCCCGCGACGGCAGTTTCCCGCTCGCTTTCTCAGGCAAGCGCAAAATCGTCGATTTGTCGATCGTGTCCAGCGTGGCGTCAAAACGAATTGTTGGCACCCCTGTGCGCTGACTCATCGTGATCATTTTGAAGTCCTACGACCGCGATCTCAATGTCCGGGCCCGGCTACCTGTCGGGCTGGCCCGGGCTAGGGCAGGATCTGCGGGCGAAGGCATTCGACGGCAGTAATGACGACGCCAATCGAACGCCGAACAAGCTTCGGCGTAGGCTTCACACCCTAACTTACTGACAATCCACGCAGACCGGCTGCATTACCCGAAGCGACGCCACACGCACTGCCCAGTGCACGATTGATGGGCCGGGACCGCGAACATTAAGCAAGCTAGCTATCGCTAACCACGTACGAGTTCATGAGGCCTAGGACCTCCGGAGCGGCCGTATACTGACCTATCTCTTAGACGACCGAGGGGCCATGCAACAACTCGGGCAGCAATTTATTGGCGGTCTGGCCATGGGTAGCATCTATGCCCTGGTCGCTGTCGGTCTGGTCTTGGTCTACAAGGTGTCCGACGTCGTCAACTTCGCCCACGGCACGACGATCATGGTGACCACCTTCGTGGCGCTCAAGCTCGTGGATAACCATGTGCCTCTCGTTCTGGCCTTCCTGGCGGCCATGGCGGCCGGCGCCGGGCTTGGCGCCGCCGTCCACGGGCTCGTCCTGCAGCGTGCTCGCAATGCCACGGTCACCGAGCGGCTCGTGGCCACCATCGGCGTCGGCTTCGTGCTGTACTCCCTGGCCGGTCTGGTGTGGGGCTACGACACCCGCGGCTTCCCCGAGGCCGTCACGGGCACGCCCGTCCGCCTGGCTGCCGTCGTCATCAGCCGCGACAAGCTACTGACGTTCGGCACCGCCGTGGTGCTGGCGGTCGCCCTCTTCCTATTCTTCCGCTACAACAAGGCGGGCATAGCCTTGCGGGCCATGGCCCAGAATCAAACCGCGGCCCGCCTCATGGGTGTGCCCGTCAACCGCATGCTGCTGCTTACCTGGGCCATAAGTGCCGCACTCGGTGCGCTGGCCGGTGTGCTCATTGCGCCCAATATCCTGGTCGACCCCAACATGATGGACGACGTGTTGGTCAAGGCCTTCGCCGCGGCCGTGCTGGGCGGCTTCACCAGTCTGCCCGGTGCGCTGGTGGGCGGGCTCGGCCTGGGAGTCATCGAGAACTTCGTCGCTGCCAGCGTCAAGATCGGCGCGATCGAGGGCACCGAATTCAAGGCCACGTTCGCCTTTCTCTTGATCATCGCCGTGCTGGCCATCAGGCCTGAAGGCCTGTTTGGCCGCGCCCAGGTCAAGAAAGTCTAAGCAGAGGGCAGACCCCATATGGACTTCAGCTTGACCACCGAGCAACGAATGATCCTTGACACCACTCGGGAGTTCGTGCGCCGCGAGCTGCTGCCGCTCGAGCCGGAGGTTCAGCGCGCCGAGCTCGAAGGACGCGCCTTTCCCGACCGCGCCACCGAGCGCCAGCTCCACGAGCATGCTCGTACCGCCGGTCTTTGGGGTTTGCAGACGCCCGAGGAGTACGGCGGCTCTGACGTCGGCTCGCTCATGACCGCCCTCATCACCATCGAGACCGCGCGAGCCCTGATCGCCTTCCGCTACGGCGGCCACGCGGACAACATTCTGTACTTCTGCAGCGCTGACCAGAAGGACCGTTACCTGTTGCCCACCATCGCCGGGGACCGCCGCAGCTGCTTCGCCCTCACCGAGCCGGACACCGGCTCCGACGCCACCAACATCCATATGCGTGCCACGCGCGACGACGGCGACTGGCTGCTGAACGGCACCAAGGTCTTCATTACAGGCGGCAACGAGGCGGATTTCGCCATCGTCTTCGCCGTGACCGATTCCGAGAAGCGCCACCAAGGCGGCATCACCGCCTTCCTGGTCGACCGCGACATGGGTTGGACCAGCCGGCCCGTGCCCACCATGGGCACCTGGAGCCCGGCCGAGCTCCATTTCGACGGCGTGCGCGTGCCCGAATCCAACGTCCTGGGCGAGGTCGGGGCCGGCTTCGAGCTGGCCATGAAGTGGATCGATCGTGGCCGTGTCTTGATCCCCGCACGCGCCGTGGGCCAGGCTCAGCGCCTGGTGGAGATTGCCCTGGAATACGCCAAGGAGCGTGTCGCCTTCGGCAAGCCCATCGCCGAGTACCAGGCCATCCAGTGGATGCTGGCCGACAGCGCCGTCGAGATCGAGCAGGTCAAATGGCTGACTTTGCGCACGGCATGGCTCGAGGACCAGGGCCAGGACGTCCGCCACGAAGCATCGATGGCCAAGCTGTCAGGCGCCCAGATGGTCTGGCGCGTGGCCGATCGTGCCATGCAGATCCTGGGCGGCGCCGGCTATACGAAGGCCATGCCCATCGAGCGCGTCCTGCGCGACGTCCGGGCCTACCGCATCTACGAGGGCACCGACGAAATCCAGAAGCGCACCATCGCCCGCAATCTGCTAAAAGGCTACGCCCAGATCAGCGGCTTCCGCTGACCCGGGCGTCCCGTTTACCCTACGTCCCCGGCGCGGTTACGTAGTCGCTCACCTTCACGAAATCGCCATTCTTGGCCTGGTCGATCATCATCGTTTTCACGCCCACCCGGTCGGTGTGGCTGAACGTGATAGGCGGCCCGCCGATGTCGCCGGTGTAGTCCTTGGTGGCCTCCATCGCCTTGATGAAGCTGCTGCGGGTCAGATCCTTGCCGGCGCGTTTCAGCGCGTCCACCATGATCTGCGCACCCCAGTAGCCCGTCAGCGCGAAGCTGCTGGCCCGATCCTGTGGCGAGTATTGCTTCAGCACGTCCCGGAACTGCTTGAGCCCCGCGCTATCGCCGTTGGGATCGGGTGTATAGCTGCCGAAGTACGCGCCTTCCACGGCCGTCTTGCCGGCTAGCTCGAACATCGTCGTGTCGTGCAGCACATAGCTGCCGTAGAACTTCGGCCGGAAGCCGATCTTTTCCGACTCCTTCATCAAGAGCGCGCCCGGCTTGGGGATGGCTGCCAGCCACACCAGGTCTGGATTGGCCGCCTGCAGCTTCAGCGCCGCTGAGCTGAAGTCGCTGTCGCTGGCCTCGTACGGCACCTGCGCCACCACTTCGATGCCCGCCTTCTTCAAGTCGGCCACGTAGGTGTCGTTGTCCTCTTTGCCGAACGCGTCGTTCTGATAGAACGTGCCCACTTTCTTGGGCTTGATGTTGTCGACCGTGTACTTGGCCGCGATGTGGTCTTCCATGGTGTAGTTGGGGATCCAGCCGAAGTAGTACAGGTTGGCCGGCGACGACCAGCACTTGGAGCCGGATTGGACCATGGCTACCGGCACATGATGCTCGATCATGTACGGCATCGCCGCCAGATTGCCGGGCGTGCCCAGCGTTTCCATGGCCGCGAAGACTTTCTCTTGCTCCACCAGCTTCTTGGCCACGCCCAGCGTCAACGACGGCTGGTACTGGTCGTCTCCGATGACGTAGCGGACCTTGCGGCCGTTGATGCCGCCCTGGGAATTCACTAGCTGCAGGTAGGCATTGGCTGCCCGGGCGATGCCGCTGTAGCCCGGCGCCGCCGGCCCTGTCTGCGGATTCCAGGTGCCAAGCACGATTTCGCTGTCGCTCACCCCCATGCGCTCCTCTTCGGCGGTCGGGGGCGCCTGGCTATCGCTGCCGCACGTCGTGCCCGCGGCTGCCGCGGGCGAGCTTGCTGCCGCGGGAGCGGCAGCGCCCCCCGAAGCGACAGGTGCCGCTGCGCCGGAGGCCGATGTCGCAGCGGCCGGCTTGGACGCCGCGACGGACGCTGGGGGTGGAGACGCCGCCGCCGACCCTCCGGCCGGCGCTCCCGCCGGCGTCACCGGAGCCGCGCTGCCGCAGGCCGCCAAAATCAAACACAATG
>DATGVV010000794.1:0-5909 GCA_035299885.1 Chloroflexota bacterium
CCGGTACGCATCTCGGCTATCTTGCCCTGGTGCAACACCATGCCACCCAGCAGCTGAACGTCGAAATGGCGCATGCCCAGCGTGCGCTTGGAGGACTCCCGCACGGCGGCGAACGCATCAGACAGCAGGTCCTCCAGCGGCTCGCCTTCCGCCAGCCGCTGCTTGAACTCGGCCGTCAGATCGCGCAGTTGCTCATCGTTGAGCTCGGCCATCTCAGGCTCGAGCGAATTAATCTCGTCGACTAGCGGGTGGAGCTTCTTGAGCTCTCGCGCGTTGGGATCGCCGACGATCTTCGTCAGCACCTTCAGCATGAATTCGGGTCCTTCAGAGTAGGGGTTCGAGGCGGATCATAGCGTTCGAAGCGGCAGTCGTTAGTCGTTAGTCGCCAGTCGTTAGCTAAGCTGGGCTCTCACAATGGTCGGCTGGCCGCGGAGGAACTCCTCTGCATCCATCGGCTTGCGCCCTTCTAACTGCACGCGCTCCAGCGCCAGCTCGCCATCTCCGGTCACCACCCCAAGCCCCGGCAGTACGGTGCCGGGCAGCGACGACTTACGACTAACGACTAACGACTCGCGACTCCTCGCCGCGAGCACCTTCAGCAGCTTGCCATTCCAATACGTAAACGAACCCGGCCAGGGGGTGTAGGCGCGGACCTCGCGCACGAGCCGCTCGGCGGGTTTCGTCCAGTCGATCCGTCCGTCCTCCTTTCGCAGGCGCGGAGCGTAGCTGGCTTGGGACTCGTCCTGCGGCTTGGCGGTGACCATGCCCCGCACTCGCAGGTTCACCACTTCCACCAGCAGCTCCGCGCCTAAGCGAGCGAGCTTGTCGGTGAGCGTGCCGGCGTTGTCGTCGGGCGCAATCCTCAGCGCGCGCTGGCGGAAAACCGGCCCGGTGTCCCAGCCCTCGGCCAGTCTCATGATGCTGACGCCCGTTTCCTGGTCGCTATTGAGCAAGGCCGCGGCCACGGGCGAAGCGCCGCGATACTTCGGCAGCAAGGAGGCGTGTACGTTCAGGACGCCCATCGGCGGCAGCGTCAGCAGCCAGTAGGGGATCTTGTGGGCGTAGGCCACCACCACCATGAGCTCGGGCTTCAGGCGCTCCAGCTCGTCCCGAATATCGTCCAAGCGCCGCGGCTGCAGAACCGCCAGTCTGTGTTCCAGCGCTAGGGTTTTCACTGGCGGCGGCCGCGGCTGCTGGCCTCGGCCGGCGGGCCGATCCGGTTGGGTGAGCACCAGCTCAGGCCGGTGGCCCGCCTCGATCAGCGCGGCCAGCGACGGCACGGCGAAATCCGGGGTCCCGGCGAAGATGAGCCTAGCCAGGGTAGTGGAAATCCACGACGCCCATGCCGATCAGCCAGGCTGGCACAGGGGCGTACATCAGCCACTCGGCCGGACGGCCTTCGGCGCAGCCCATGGCCGCGATCCAGTTGCGGATCTCCTCGGCGCCATTGCCGGCGGCGGCGATCTCGTCCGGCCGCATCGACGCCAGGCCCTCGAGGTCGCCGCGCTCGAACAGTGACACCCAGTGCTGGTCGAAGTCCTCATTGATGCGGCCCTGGCCGGGCACGCCGATGAAGTGCGACATCCCCCCAGCGCCGACCACGACCACGCGCTCGTCTCCCGGAAAGCTTTCGACGGCGCGCCGCAGCGCCGCGCCGAAAGCGGCGGCGCGTCTCAGCGTTGGCAGCGGCGGCTGCACGCAATTTTGGAAGGTGGGAATGAGCGGCAGATCAAACTCAGGGAATGTGTAGCGCACCGGCACAAACGTGCCGTGATCGAGCTTCATGTAGTGGCTCACCGAGGGCTCGAAGCTCTCGTGCTGGTACAGGTGCTGGACGATGTGCTTGGCCAGCGCTGGGCTGCCCGGGATGCGCACGGTGCCCTCCTCATATCGCAGGTCGTCCTCGGGGCCGATCCAATCGTCGGCCACGCCAATGGCGTAAGCCGGCAGGTTGTTCAAGAAGAAGTTGTTGAAGTGGTCGTTGCTGATGGTGATCAGCGCCGTCGCGCCGGCGGCTCGGATGCGGCGGCCGACCTCTTGCATGGCGGCGAGGGTGCGCTTGCAGACGTCCTCGCCCGCGCGTTCCCAGGTGGTCACCAAGTTGGGCGCATGCCCGGTGGCGTAGACGCCCACGATCTTGGCCATGGACTGATCCTAGGCCACTTTTACTGGACGACGATGAGTGCGCTTGCCGTCTTTGACATGAGTGAGTGCTCACTCATATACTGGAAAGGCATGTCGGACGCACTCACAGCCGCGGCTTTAGCCGGTCGCGCCGCGGCGCGGCACCGCGCGCCGGCCATGAGTCCCGAGGACCGCCGCGCGGCAATCATCTCGGCCACCCTACCGCTCCTGCGTGAGCAAGGCGCGAACGTCACCACCAGCCAGATTGCCCAGGCCGCCGGCATCGCCGAGGGCACTATATTCCGCGTATTCCCGGAGAAGCGCGAGCTCGTCATGGCCGCCCTGCGCACGGCCATGAGCGCGGACGCCGAGGTGGCCCGCATCGCCGAGATCCCGCTGGAGGGCCCACTTGTCGAGCGCCTCGTAGCTGCTCTGGCGGCCACGAGCGATTACCAGGATCGCCTGTGGTCGCTGATTCGAATCTTTCGTGACTCAGGCTGGCACCCCGAGCATGACCATATCGATCAGCAGGAGCACCATCCACGGCACGAGATGGAGCGCATTGGGGCAGCTATCGCCAGCCTGTTCGAGCCGGAGAAGGAGTCGCTGCGGCTGGAGCCATGCGCCGCCGCCCGCATGCTCCTGGGCCTGGCCTTCGCCAACCGCATCCAAGAGCACGGCGAGTCATCCACGGCGGAGCAGATCGTCGACCTGTTCCTGCACGGCGCCCTAGCCGACGCGACCCCAAACAACAGCAAACCGAACTGAGGCCACATGCTTAGACTGCTGCGCTTTCTGGCGCCCTACCGGCCGACACTGGCGCTCGTGCTGGTGCTGGCGTTCTTGCAATCGCTGGCCAACCTGTCCCTGCCCCGGCTTATGGCCGACATCGTCGACGTGGGCGTGGTGAAGGGCGATAGCAGCTACATCTTTCGCACCGGCGGAGTGATGCTGCTGATTGCCTTTGCCGGCACGGCCTGCGCTGTGACCGCAAGCTTCTTCTCGGCCAAGATCGCGATTGGCTTTGGCCGCATCATTCGCGAAAAAATCTTCACGCACGTCGAGAACTTCTCGCTGCACGAGTTCGACACCTTCGGCACGGCGTCACTCATCACCCGCACTACCAACGACCCGACGCAGATCCAGCAAGTGCTGACCATGATTTTCAACATGACCATCACCGCGCCGATGATGGTCATCGGAGGCGTGATCCTGGCGCTTACGCAAGATGCCACCCTCACCTGGGTGCTCGTGGCGGTTATGCCCGCGGTGGCGGCGCTGTTCCTGGTGATCATGAGGAAGGCCATCCCGCTGTACCAGATCATTCAGGTCAAGATCGACAAGCTGAACCTGATTCTGGACGAGGCGCTCGGCGGTGTGCGAGTCATCCGCGCGTTTGACCGCGGCGCTCACGAACACAGACGTTTCGACGTGGCCAATCTCGACTTGACCGATACCAGCATCAAGGTCAACCGCATCATGGCGTTCATGATGCCGGGCATGATGCTGACCCTGAACTTCACCAGCGTGGCCATCTTGTGGTTTGGCAGCATCAGGGTGAACCAGGGAGACATGCCCATCGGCTCGCTGATCGCCTTCCTGCAATACGCCACGTTCATTCTGTGGTCGGTGCTGATGATGACGGTGATGTTCGTGATGCTGCCGCGAGCGGCGGCGTCCGCTACTCGCATCAACGAGGTGTTGGACGTGACACCCGAGATCAATGATCCGGCGCAGCCTCAGTCGCCTGGGGTGCAGCGGGGCTTTGTGCAGTTCGACGGGGTGACCTTCAGCTATCCAGGGGCGGAAGAGCCGGCCCTGTGCGATGTGTCGTTCTCCGCCGAACCGGGTGAGGTCACGGCCATCATCGGCGGCACTGGCTCGGGTAAGTCGACCCTGGTCAATTTGATTCCTCGCTTCTACGACGTCGACAAGGGTCGCATCCTGGTGAACGGCGTGGACGTGCGCGAGATGTTGCAGGCCGACCTCCGATCGAAGATCGGCTTCGTGCCGCAGCGCGCGGTGCTGTTCTCGGGCGTGATCGCCGACAACATCCGCTACGGCAAAGGCGATGCATCGGAAGCTGAGCTGCAACATGCGGCCGACGTGGCCCAGGCCACCGAATTTGTGGCGGCTATGTCGGAGGGCCTCGGGTCGGTCATTGCCCAGGGCGGCATCAACCTGTCGGGCGGCCAGAAACAGCGCCTGTCGATAGCCCGCGCTTTAGTGAAAAAGCCCGAAATCTATGTGTTCGACGACAGTTTCTCGGCGCTCGACTTCGCGACCGATGCCAAGGTGCGAGCCGCGCTCAAGGGCGAGACCACCGGCGCCACCGTGTTCATCGTGTCCCAGCGCGTAGGCACGATTATGGACGCGGACCGGATCATCGTGCTGGACGAGGGCCGCGTGGTCGGCATCGGCAAGCACCGCGACCTGCTGGACAGTTGCACTGTGTACCGCGAGATCGTGGAGTCGCAGATCTCGCTGCAGGAGGCGGCCTAGATGATCGAGCGCGGTACGCGGCGACCCGGCGCAGGCCAGCCATCTGGGCCCATGGGTCGCTGGGGCCCAATGAGCAGCTTCGGCATGCCGGTAGAAAAACCCAAGAACGTCACAGGCACGACTAGGCGTCTGCTGGGCTACTTCAAGCCGATGCGCTATCAGCTGCTGGCTGTCCTGATTGCGGCGGTGTTCGGCACGTTGTTCAACGTCATCGGCCCGAAGATCCTGGGCTTGGCCACCACCAGGCTGTTCGAGGGCATCCTGGCCAAGAGCCACGGCACGGGCGCGGTTGACTTTGGCTATATCGCGCGCATTCTGCTGATCGTGGTGGGGCTGTATGCGGTCAGCGCACTGTTCCTGTACTTCCAGCAATACCTGATGGCCGGTGTGGCCCAGAACACGGTGTACGCCATGCGCAAGAAGGTGGAGGAGAAATTCGAGCGCCTGCCGCTGAAATTCTACGACTCACGGACCCATGGCGAGATCCTGAGCCGCGCCGTGAACGATATGGACAGCATCAGCAGCACGCTGCAGCAGAACTTGACGCAGCTGATTACGTCTATCGTCACGGTGGTTGGCGTGATTGTGCTGATGCTGACCATCAGCCCGCTGCTTACCGTGGTGGTGGCGCTGACATTGCCGGTGAGCTTGTTCATCACGGCGACGATCGCCAAGAGATCGCAGACGTTTTTCAGGCGGCAGCAGATGTCGTTGGGGCAGCTCAACGGCCACGTGGAAGAGATGTACACGGGCCATAAGATCGTCAAAGCCTTCGGCCACGAAGGTCAAGCTGTGGCGGAGTTCAAGGAGTTCAACGACCAGTACTACCAGGCCGGCTGGCGAGCACAATTCGCCACCGGCATCATCATGCCGATCATGAACTTCGTCGGCAACGTTGGCTATGTCTTCGTGGCCGTCATCGGCGGCATCATGGTCACGCAGCGAGCCATCGCCATCGGCGACGTTCAGGCCTTCATTCAGTACTCGAGGCAGTTTTCGCAGCCGATCATGCAGCTGAGCAGCATCGCTAACACCATTCAGCTGACATTGGCTTCAGCCGAGCGCGTGTTCGAGTTGCTCGACGAGGAGGAGGAAGCGCCCGACACGGCCGATGCGCGTACGATCGCTGAGCCGCGAGGCGCCGTTCAATTCGACCACGTCAAGTTCAGCTACAAGTCGGACGTGCCGCTGATCGAGGACCTTAGCATCGACGTCGATCCGGGCCAGACCATCGCCATCGTCGGCCCGACGGGCGCGGGCAAGACCACGCTGGTGAACCTCCT
>DATGVV010000795.1:0-2954 GCA_035299885.1 Chloroflexota bacterium
CTCGTCGGCAGCGAGGTCCCCGGTTGCGGGGGCGCCCTCGAGCCTCGTCACGGCGCCCGGCAAGGCCTCCTCGTTGCTGGCGGTGTAGATGGTGCGGCGTTTCCCTACCGGCGCAGCCGCCACGGTTGCTCGCCGGACCCCAGCTTGCAGGAGTTGGTGGGTGGCCCGACTGAGGCGAATGGTGTGGTCCACGCTCAATGACCTCACAGCGGCGGACCGCTGGGCCTGAGTCCCGTTAGCAGCTATAGATCGCAGGATGTGCGGCGGCAAGATGCAGTACAGCGGTCGGTGCGGCATGGATTTCATCTGACGATTTCTCCTTTGCGACTCGTATTCGATTCCCGCTTTTTGAAAGGCGCCGGGTCAGGGCCCAACTTCGAGTGCGAAGGCCGCCTGGTCACTTCGGTCGTACTCGCTGAGTCGGCGGCTGCCGTTGGTGTGTTTCGCATACGCCCATAGATTGAGGGCGAACGTGCAGCGGCTGTTCGGTCCGAGCATGCTGGCAAAGGTCTGCGGGGTCGACACCGCCGGACTGCCACCACTCAGGGTGGACGGCTCGTTTTCGCCGCCGGTTTGGATCGTGACATTAGGCCCGTTGAGGCCACGGTGGTACCAGATCGTGTAGTAGTACAAGAATGTCTCCGGCGGGAGGTTCGAGTTGCGCGTCACGTGGAAGGCTCGGTACCCGGCCGAGAACGTGCTGGTCGGGCTGCCGGCCATGAACTGGCATTCGGCGCCGGAGGCGACACCATCCATGCGCAGGTCCTCGATATCGGCGTAGACCGGGCGGTTGTCAATCCAGAAGAGATGCTGCAGCGCCGCGAACTCGACCTTGGCCGTGCTGCCGGGGCCCTGTTCTGAGAACAGTCTGAGGAAATCAAAGTTGTTGGCGGCTGGTGTCAGCTTGTTGCCAGCGGCATCGAACACCTCGACACCTACCAGGCACCAACCATCGAACGCCGGCGTGCCGTCCAGCTTCAAGACTCGCGTGTCCCAGTACTGGTGGTACTGGCCGTCCAGCCAGTCGGCGTCATCCGCGTAGGGGATGACGTACAGTCCAGTCTCAGCGCCCACTGGGTTGGGCCCCAGACCCTCAACCTGGATCTGCACCTGGTTGTTCACGTGCACGAACTTTTGCCAGGCGACGGCGTTGGTGAGGATGGTCGGCGTGCCGTTTGGCTGGCCGTTAGCGTCCGCGAGCACGACGCTGATCCGGTAATAGCGGGCGCCCAGGGCCTTCATGCCCGGGTCGAAGTGCAGCCGGAACAGCAGGACTTCGCCCCACGGCTGATTGACCAGCTGCATGAGCCCAGGGCTGGAGGACGGATTGCAGAGACCGCCGTTGGCCGGCGGCGCTGCAACGGCCGTAGCGCTGACCTGTGTCAGGTCATGGCCAGCGCCGTCCATGCCCAGGTAGTGGCTGTTGAGGGCATAGCTCCGGGTAGAGCCGATGTCTTGAAGCGCCACGAAGGGTCGATCGTTGTCCCACTGGCCTGGGTCTCCGCAGGCCTGCCCGCGCGTGGTGGTGATGTCGGCAAATTGACCGGCGCTGAAGAACTGATGATGCGCGCAGCCGTCGTAAATGTAGGCCCACTGGTTGCCCTGCCACTGCTTGACCTTGTAGCAGTAGGTCGTGAAGCAGTTGCGGCGAAGATCGGGGAAGTGTCTGTAGCAAAAGGTGAAGTGACCATCGGAGCTCAACACCGCTTCGCCAACCTTGCGGCTGCCGCACGTGCACCAGAAGGGCCACAGATAGGCACGCTCTTCGACGTACTTGACCGCCTCGGCCCGCGGCAGCGTTTCGAGCGCGTGCACATCTTCGGCGAGGCGCGCGGCCTCGGCGCTGGCCAGCTGGGCTGTCCCGAACGCCTCGGCTTTCTTGATGTTCCGCAGCTCAGTGCGCAACAGCGGACGAACCGCCAGTTCCTCGCCGGCCACTGCGAGCGGCTGCTCTACGGGGCCGGGACCAGGAGGGCCGATGACGGGGCCAGCCACCAGCTGCTGCCGGATTCGCCGAATGATCTCAGCGATATCAATCAGGGGCCAGGGGCGGCAGCAGCACTCGCGCTCGTAGACCTCGACAACGCCGTTGCATACCGGGGCGCAGAACAGCGGAGGCGGAAACGGTGGAAAGGGCAGACGAAACTCAGGGTTGCGCAGAGCCAGCCGTTCCTCCAGGAGGATAGGGAAGCAGCGCCTTACCTGTCCGGAGAGACAAACGCGGAAAATGAACCAGTCCTGCCACCAGGGCCTGGGGATCTCGACGAGCTTTTCCTTCTCCCATATTGGCCACTGATCCCCGATCCGGAACTGCATCAAGGCATCGCGAGGCACCTGACCGACGTCTTCGACATCGGGACCGACAGCGAGTATCTTGTCGGTCTGGCTGCCTAATTCGGCATCGAGCGTGAGCTTGCCTTCCGTGACCTGGCCCACCCTCCGCTCGAGGGAGCCTCCGCGGCCCAGTAAATAGACCGCCAGCGTCGGCGGGCTTTCACCCTCTTTGAGACCATCCAGCCTGACGTCCAAGACGAGCTGGTTACGCCTGGGAGGCGTTTGTCTGGGGGGCATGGTGAACCTCCTTCACCTGCGTGCCGGTGCCGGCGAGCAGGATGTGCGCGCCGGCTGTCGCCGACTAATTACGAGCCGTTAGAAGGCGCTGCCGGCGCGGACTCGGTCTCACCCGCGGGGCAGCAGCGATACTCGTGAGACTTCTCCAACAGCTCGATCTGGCGCTTGAGCAGCTGATTCTGCAGCTCCAACTGGTCGAGTTCGAGCTGCGTTTTGCGGTGCAGCTCCGGTTCGCAAACGTTGCAGCTGTCGATGCAGCCCTTCACGATCACTCCGGCTGTGGGCAGCGACGTCGTCCGCTCATAGCCGAATTCTTGCTGCGCTTGCTTCGAAACCTGGCGCGTTCCCTGATCCAGCAGGCCCGACGCGACGAGTTGCTGATC
>DATGVV010000796.1:0-4852 GCA_035299885.1 Chloroflexota bacterium
CGTCGGGATGCGGCGATTGACCGTGGACAAGAGGCAATCGACGTAGGCTTCGTAGTCCTCGCGGATGAGCGTCGCGCACTCGCCTGTCGTGCCCAGCGCGATGAGCCCGGCGGCGCCGTCGGCAATGAGCTTGTTGACCAGCCGCTCGGTCTCGTCCAAGTCGACGGTATTGGTGGCCTCGAGGCGGTCAGCGCCAGCGCGCGCCGGCGTGGCGATGATGGCGTACATGCCGCGCAGATCAGTGGGGGCTAGCATGCGGTTCCTCCTTCTAATGCCATGTCATCCTGAGGAGCGCAGCGACGAAGGACCTTGCCCGCAGGCCGACGAGGAAGGTCCTTCGCTTCGCTCAGGATGACATCAGTGCAGGTCATGACGTCTTATCTCGTGCAGTTTGGTACCGGGCGGGGTGGGCACCTGGCGCTGCATCAGCTTGGCGCCGGTCTCGTAGTAGCGACCCTGGACGGCCAGATCGGCTTCGTCGGCGTTCTCCTCTGGCCAGCGGCCGAGTGAGTAGCCGTGCCAGGGTGTCCGCGGCTGAAGGGCGGGCAAGCCCAGTTCCTCCCAGATCTCGCGGGCATGCTCCATGTACTCCTTCTTGGGCAGCGCCACCGGGGGGAACTCGGCCTTGCGCGTGGCGTCGATCAGCACGCACGAGTCCTCGCGGTCGTAGCCGTCGGTGCCGCCCACATAGCGCAGCGGGCCGAAAGGCAGCGGCCGCGGGTGGACGACCTTCAGGTCGCGATGCGGCTGGCAGCGGTTGACGATCGCCCAGTTGATCATGGTGTCGTTCAGCGGGTCGATGTCCTCGTCCACAGCGACCAGGATCTTGGGCGCGGCGCGGCGGTTCAGCAGCGCGTACAGCGCGTTCATGGGCTCAAACTTGTCGGTCTTGCTCATGACGACCACGCCGTACAGGCGGTTCAGCAGCTCCTCCCGCAGCACCACCCGCTGGACACCGCGAAGGCCGCAGCCCTCGCGCAGGTAGCGCAGCAGATTGGCCTCGTAACCCGCCTGCTTGGTCTTGCTGCTCTCGCTGGGCGTGAGCTGGCTGATGATCGACAGGTAGATCGGCTCGCGGCGATGGGTGATACAGGTCACCTCGAAGGCCAGCGACAGCGAGCGCGGGTCCACGTAGCCATGGGCCTCGCCGAAAGCGCCCTCCGGCTCCAGCCGGTCGGTGTGGATGATGCCCTCGACCACGAACTCAGCCTGGGCGGGCACCTCCAGGTCGATGGTCTTGCACTTGACCAGCTCCACTGGGTGGCCCTGCAGGGCGCCCGCGACGCCCAGCTCGTCCGTACCGAAGGGCATGATTTGGATGGCCGAGAAGTAGACGGCTGGCGAGGCGCCGATAACCGCCGCGGCAGGCAGTGGCTTGCCGTCGCGGTTGCACTTTTCCCAGATTACCGTCGTGTCCTTGCTGGAATCGGAGAAGATGCCGGTCCGCGTGGGCGACTTGATCATGCCCCGGTAAAGGCCGGCGTTGCGCAGCCCGGTCTCAGGATCACGCACGATCCAGACGCCGGAGTTGAAGTACGGGGCGTTGTCGAAGCCCGGCGTCGAGATCGGCACCGGCAGCGCGTCCAGCGCGCCCCACTGGATCAGCTCTTCGCCGCTGTGGACCACTTCCTGGGCGGGTGCGGCGTCCACCAGCACCGGCGGCAGCGGCTGTGCCATCGCCTCGCGCCAGCGCGCCGGGACCTCGGCACCGGGGCAGCCGATGGCCGCCGAGTAGACCTCCTCCGAGGCGGCCAGCGCGCCGACTACCACCGGGAACGCGTACTCCCGCCCGCGGCTGTCGACCACGTTCTCGAATAGAAATGCCTTGCGCTCGGACTCGGGCAGCCCGCGGAACTGCCAGCGCACCAGTGGGTGCATCTCGGTGTCCTTGTTGATGGCCCGGCTGATGCGCACCAGCTTGCCCTGGCGCTCCAGCTCCTGCAGATGAGCCCGCAGCTCGCCGCTGCCGGCCAGCTTGACCTGGGGCGTTTCGAGTACCGTGCTCATATCGTCACTCTGTCATCCTGAGGAGCCGCAGGGCGACGAAGGACCTTGCCCGCGGGCCGGCCAGGAAGGTCCTTCGCTGCGCTCAGGATGACATTCCGTGCGCATGACATACCTCATTTCTTCCCCAGCTCGTCCAGCAGCGAGAAATCGAACACCTGCTCAGGTTTGGGCATCTCTTTCAGCTCCAGCGTCTCGAAGTCGTTCTTCAGCTCGAAATCGATCGCCGCCTGGCTCGGCCGGCCATTCATGGTCCAGCTGTCGCGCAGCTGATCGTAGACATCGCCCGCTTGATCGGCGGTCAGGTTCAGCGTCTTGACCATGAGTGGCACCACGTCGGACTTGCGGCTGCGCATGGCTTCAACGCCTTCCAGAGAGGCCTGGAGGCCGGCCTTCATGAGATCGCGGTTCTTCTGCAAGCCTGCCTGGGCAGCGCCCATCCCGCTGAAGGGCGCCTCCGGGAAATCGATCGGCCGCGCCAGGAGGGCAAACCCGTCGTGCTGCATCCGCAGCGCATTCGAGGTGTCCAGGATGGCGCCTTGCGCTTGGCCATTCGTGACCAACAGCAAGCGCGTCTCGTCGCTGTTGGCGTGGACTGTCTGATACTTGCCAGCCATGCCTTTGACCTTCATCAGCTCCGTCAGCATTACGAAGCTGGTCGACCCGGGATTGTCCACGGCGATGACTTTGCCCTGGAGCTGATCCAGTGTGGTCAGGCCTTTGCCGCCCACGACTCCGAAGTTAGGCCGGTTGGCGGCAATCGAAACCGCTCGCTCCGGGATGCCCTTGAGCGCGGAGCGGATGATGGAGCCGACCACGGCAGCGTAGTCCAGATCGCCTGATTGGAGCGCCGCGACGGCGTTGGCGGGCGCAATGGCGACTATCTGGGCGTCGATGCCGTGGTTCTTGAAGAAGCCCAGATCGCGTGCGGCATAGAGATACATGAACGAGCTGCCGACGATCGGTGTCGCGATCTTCATGGTCTTGAGCTGGCCGGCAGGTGAGGCTTGAGCGGAGGCGTTGGCAGCGGAGGAAGACGCCAGTGGGACGCCCAGGTTACTCGACCCACCACAAGCGGCGAGCGCCAGACTGAGAGCTAGGACTGCAAAAGGCCTGGTCACGTGCGGCTATTCTAGGATGCCGCCCTCGATCAGCCGGCCAGTCCACGGTCGGCAGCGGCCTGGACAAAAGAGGGGTCGAGGATCTTGCCCAGATCGAGGTTGCGTACCTTTTCGTTCTTCTCGCCCAGCACGGTCATGGAATCGGCGAACTGGCTGGGCTTGGGATGCATCAGCGTCGGAATGGCGCCCTGGGCGAAGTAGTAGTCGTAGGACATTTCGTACATGCGCTCGTCGTCGTATTTGAGGTGCTTGCGCATCATCTCGAGGGCGAACGGCTTGTCTTTCTTGATGCGGACGTTGGCCTCAACCAGGCCGTCGATGAAGCCCTGCATGGCATCGCGGTGATTGGCGAGCCAGGATCGCTGCGTCTGGACGACCTGCGTTACCGCCTCCAGCTTGAGCTGTGAGATGTCGAACAGGCTGTGAAAACCGCTGCTGTCCAGCTTCACGTTATCGGGCACGGTGATGGGCGAGCCATCGACTGAACCACCCAACAGCGCCGGCACCCGGGCCTGGGGCGAGCCGAGATACACCATGGTGACGTCCTTCAGAGGGTCCAAGCCGAACCTGGGCAGCGCCAACCGGACGGCGACCTCGCCCGTGGAACCGGCGCTGGGCACGCCGATCTTCTTGCCTTTCAGATCGGCTGGTGTCTTGATACTGGCCGGCGCGTAGAACAAGAAGCCATATGTTGGAAAGGGCGTGCCCACGATCTGCAGGTCCGCGCCGCCGGCGATCGCGCTCAACGCCTGCGCCCCGCCAGCGAGCGTGACCTGGACGTCGCCGCTGACCAGGGCGTCCACACCGGTGACACCCGGGATCATGCGCTCCTGAACGTCCACGCCGTGCTTCTGAAACAAGCCGGTCTCAGAGGCCACTATGCGCGGCAGCTCGGCGGCCGAGACCTCCGTGAAGGACACCACAATTTTGGTGCTGCCGCTGGTCGCGGGCTTGGCGCCGGCAGAGGCGGGCGCCATCGCCGGCGCGGGAGCCACGCCGCCACAGGCAGCCAGCACAAGGCCGCATGACAAGCTGGTCCAGAGTGCCCTACCCACGAAACACCTCCTTGACGAAACCGCTGTCTTCGAGCTCCTTCACGATGCGCGGCTATTCTATGCCGCAGCCGTGCTGATTGCCGACGCCCAGGCGCACATCTGGCAGCGGGTCAGGCCGGGCGCCGAGGCGCAGGCGCACCGCGCCAAGCCTTTCGGCGCGGACGAGCTGCTGGGCCTCATGGACCAAGCCGGCGTCGATCGGGCCGTGCTCGTTCCAACGTCCTGGTCGGACGATAACGGCAACGAGCTGGCGCTGAAAGCCGCGCAAGCCCACCCGAGGCGCTTCGCTGTCTTCGGCGTGTTGCCGCTCGCCGCCCCGGACAGTCCTGAGCGGCTGCCTTCCCGAAAATCGACGCCCGGCCTGCTCGGCGTGCGCGCGTCCTTCCACACCGAGGCGCTGGCGCCGCTGCTGACCAACGGCACCGCGGAGTGGTTCTGGCCGGCAGCCGAGCGAGCTGGCGTGCCGGTCATGATCTATGCCCCACACCAATTGCGAGAGGTAGGGCGCATCGCCGAGCGCCACGCCGGCCTCAGGGTCATCGTCGACCACCTGGGCGGACCACGGCTGGGGCCAGGCGTCAGCTTGCAGGATCACATCGACGAGCTGATCCGGCTGGCTAGCCTGCCCAACGTGGCGACCAAAGCCTCGGCCATCCCGATGTACTCGCGCGA
>DATGVV010000797.1:0-7479 GCA_035299885.1 Chloroflexota bacterium
AGCAGTGAGCGCCGGAGGGTAGCTCGCATGGCCAGCCATTCACCGGAGGAGGCATAAGCCGCCAGGCGCGGAAAGGCGGACTGGCCCACGGCCTGGCCAAGAAGCGCGATCGGCAGTCCGGCAAGAAGCCAGGCGTTGTGAATCGCCGCTAGGCCCGCGGCCTCAGGCGCTCGCGAGGCAAAGGCCGTATCCAGGATGAAGCCGGCATAGGCCACCCCAACCGCCAGTCCGTTGGGAATCAGCAGCCTCACGATATCGCGCAGCCCCTGGTCCCGAGGTGCCCACAGGAGCCCGAGGCGGAAGTCGCTCTGCCACATCCCTGGCAGAAGAATGAGCACCTGCAGCACCGCCCCGGCGACAACGCCGAGCGTTGGCCCGTAGATGCCAAGTCCGGGCCAGAGTTGCGCGGCCAGGATGCCGGCGATGAGCCCGATGTTGTGGCTCGCGATCGAGAGAGCGGTCAGCAAGAATTGGCTGCGGCTGTTGAGCACGGCTGTGGCAACACTGCCAACAGCCAGCACCAGCGGCTGCAGCAGCATCACGCGCGTCAGGCTTACGGTCAGCTGGCTCGTGGAAGCGTCGAAGCCGGGAGCCAGCACATGACTCACGAACCAGGGGGTGAATGCCTCTCCCGCGATAACCACAACGGCAAACACCGCCAGCAGGCTGGTCATTACCAGATTCACCAGACGGGCCACGGCCGCCTGCCCATCCTCGCGACCAGTACTCAGCAGGACCGGGATCATAGCGCTGGAGAGCGCCCCGCCGGCTATGAGGCTGAAGAGTGTATCTGGCAAGCGAAAGGCGGCGTAATAAGCGTTGGCCTCCGAGCCGGCCCCGAACTGGACGTTGAACAGCACTTGCCGCACGGCGCCGAGCAGCGCAGATAGAAAGAATGAGGCCATCAGCACGAATGCGGCTTCGGCAATCCCGAATTCGCGGGTCAGTAGGCCCTTGAGCTGCAACCGCGGCAAACGCGGCAGGACGGGACGCGAGTGCCAGATAGCGATACGCAGCGCGTCCAGGACTTCGCAGGCCTGTGCCGCTCCCATCCAAGCGCTCTCGGCCAGCGCGGCATAGCCGCCAAGTGGCGGCATCAAGCTCGTTTGCCGCCACCGGCTGGCAGCGCGGGCGTCTCCGGAGGCGCTCACGTCACCTGTCCATCAACTCGATCTGGTCTGCACGGGCCTCAGCATCGCGTTGTTGCCAGTCCACGCTGAGGCTACGGTAAGCCGAGCGCAAGTAGCTCTCGGCCCGACACCAGTCGAGCGCCACGTCGGTACTCTGCCGGCTGGTGATTACATCCACCGTGTCGGCTGCCCGTGCCCGGTTCCGTGCTGAAGGCCGGGCTTGCTCTGGCGAGACACCGAAGAGCGCACTGTGCAGCCGCTCGAGGACGTCCTCTAGCGGCCGCTTCTCGCTGTTTGGCCGGCCTGACAGTTCGCGGTGAATCCGCCAGTAGTCCAGCTCGAGCTTCGCTACGGCCTCCGGGTCGAAGCGCTGTCGCTGACCGTAAGCGCGGGCGACCCGGTAAAAGGCGCTGATGAAAGATTGTGCACGCACTGGGTTGTTCTTGGCCGGCGCCCAGGCGATCATGGCGCGTGTGATGTCGTAGGCGGCTTGAGCAGCGCGGAGCCACGGCAAGCCAAACTGCTCGCGCGCAAGTTGGACCATCAACCACAGCGCCCTGACCCACTGGCGGTTGTAATACGCCCGCCACCCAGCTGCCTCCAGATAGGCCAGACGATCCGGCTTTAAACCTGTGACGTGATCGGCATCCGACGGACCTTCCAGCAAGCGCCGGAGACTATCGCCACCCTGCCGCATCACGATTTCGTGGTTCCATTCGAACAGCGGTCGGGCGAGCGGCGCGACCAGGTTCATCCAGGGCTTGGTGGTGGTCACCGTCCAGATGCAGCGAGCGGTCGTTAGGCCGTCGTCTCGGCTCAATTCCCAACGGCCCGTGCCTTCCAGCTCGCCGCTGGCCTGGCCTTCGAGCACGAACGGAGGCTCGACTCGGCTGGTGGCCATGTCGATCGTGAGGCGGTACGGCAGGATACTCTTCCACACGTAGCGCTGGCGTCCCCCAAGGCCATTGTCAGCCGCCGGTTGGAGTTCGATGACGCGTTCGACACCTGGCCACCACTCCGGCCAGCGCTCAGAATGATAGACGGCATCCCAGACGCGCTCGATGGGAGCGTTCATCTGCCATAGGGTTACGAAGCTGTAAGAGGCCATGGTGCCCCTTCGCAAGCGACAGAGCGTGCCCCTACGGGATACGCTGAACGATTTCTTCGACCAGATCCTCGTCAAATGCCTTGAGTATCTGGGTGCGGACCTCCCCTTGGCTGCCGAAGGTCAGCGCAGCTTCAAGCGCTACCTCGTCGGCCGGTAATTCCGCCACAAAGACGAAATCAAACTGCCCAAAGGTCGTGTAATTGGCGATGACGCGTCCTCCCTTCGAGCTCGTCCAGCCTTCGGCGGCGCGACGCAGCTGGCCAATGTTCTTTATGTTGCGCATTCCCTGATCGGTATAGGTCCCGAGAACTACGTAGGCTGGCATGACATATCCTCCTTGTCTCCTATCGCCTATGCCTTCTGAAAAAGTGAGCCGAATTTCATGGCCAGCAAGGGATTGCCGTGACTCTTGACACGTCCCCTCAGCATTTGCAGGATGGGGTTGAGGCGACCGTAGGACAGAAGCACGAACGTGCCAGCGTCCGTAATGGTTTTCACCCGGGCAGGCGCAATCGACTCTCGGCGGACAGCGATCTGGCCCCCATTGATGTCGATGATCCATTCGCCCGCCTGAACGTCGGTCAGTTTGATGCCATAGCTGCACACGAGGGTGCCAGCCTTTTCAGGAAGAAACGTCTTCGGTAGGATTTGCTCCAGCATCGAGGGCAGCGTTTTGGCGAGAATGGAAGCGTCAGGCGGTTGTGGGCGCTTTAGCGCCTGTCCGTAATCCCACTGATGCGTCGCCAGGTCGGCGGCCAGGGAGGCTGCCAGCTCCGTCGGTGTCATTACGGCGAAGAACATGAAGGGGCGATCGCCTAATCCGCCCGCCTCAATTTCTCCGAACAGCCGAAGCCCTTCATCCACCACTTCCCCAAAATGCCGAACCAGGTCGGGGTCATCGCGACAGCTGTCTACGCCTCGCTGGTTGATGGCTGCCGTGTCGGCAAGCGAGAAAGCTTCGGTGGGCCGATCTTCCAAGACAGCCCGCAAGTAGCCATTGATGCGCTCGCCGCCAGAAGTTGTGTGGGCGAGGATGTCTCGCACCATCCAGCCTTTGCAAGGCGTCGGCCGCTCCATGTCGGCTGGCGTGAGCGTCCGGGTTAACTCGACTATCTTGAGCGCCTGCGCGCTGGCTGCCTCAAAAACCGCTGTCGAGACGTGGGATTCGATGCTCACCCGACTCCTCCTGCTACATGCACGAGATATGATCCTGTCGGCCCTGTATACTCCAACTTGGAGGTTTCCCAGGATAACCGCGCGAGCCGATCCGTGTCAATCGGGGCTTTTCTGCACAATTTTGTGCCTGCATTGCCGAGTGTTTTCATGAAGAACCTAAGTACGACTTCCTACGCGATCCTGGGCTTGCTCGCGATTCAACCGTGGACTACTTACGAGCTCGCCCAGCAGTTGCGTCGCAATCTGCATTATTTCTGGCCCCGGGCCGAGAGCGGTGTCTATGAAGAGCCGAAGAATCTGGTGCGACACGGGCTCGCCGAAGCACGGCGAGAAACGGTTGGCCGTCGGCCGCGGACGGTTTACATGATCACCGACGCCGGCCGATCAGCGCTGGCCGATTGGTTGGAAGGCGACAGTGAGCCCTGGACGCTGTTCTCGGAGGCACTGGTACGACTCTGGTTCGCGGATCACGGCGGTGAGTCCGCGTTGCGAAAGGCCATTGGCGCTCTGCGGGCGCAGGCCCAAGCGACACTTAGCCACGGCCGCGCTATTGCTCGGGAATACGCCAGCAGCGACACCCCGCCATTTCCGGAGCGCCTAGCAATCAATGCGATGATCTTCCGGTTCGTCTGGGACTATGCCGCGACGATTGCCAAGTGGGCCGACTGGGCGGAATTCTTTGTCGAGAACCGGCAAGAAGTTCGCCAGCGCGACGCTGGGCTGGATGTCTTTCGCCAAGTTGCAAAAGTAGCGTCGAAAGCGGCCTATGCCCACAGGCCATGAACGTATCGGGCAAGAGAACGGCCCAAGCTCCAAGCGCTCGCCTTGAGCAAGCGGCCGATCAGTTGTGTGCCAGCAGCCGCCTCCATGGACCATCCTGAACTAACGAGGCGCCGACGTTTCGCAGGTTAACCCTTGTTGGCATTAGCCGTGGCCGGCGCCCTGAGCCGCAAACACCGCTATGCAGCCAGTGCTCTTGAGTGCCTCGCCACAAAGATCGGCAGAGTGTGGAGATGCCGTGGTAGCTGCCCTGAGCGGCACGAAGATGTGGTTGTTCTTCGCGTCTGCCGCCACGGAGTGGGCGCCCGCCCCAGTAGGTGCCGTGGTGACGAAGCTGGGCCCATCTGCGCTGATAACCCCGAGGACAGGCCCACCGGCGTTGTTCGACGCGGCCAGGTAATAGTTGTTGTCTCCCGGATTGAACCACGCTTCGTCAGAGCCACCTACCTGGGTTGTCGAGAAGATCGTGCCTCCGGTTCGCTTGTTGATGATGATTGTCGTGCCTGGGTTGCTGCAGCCCAATAGGAGCTGGTTCCCCGGGCCGAGTGCCGCGCCATGGGGACGGCAGGGGTTGACGTCATACACGGTCGTGCTGATGGTCCTGCTGGTCGGATCGATTATCAGCACCTCACCACCCGGGTGCCCCACGCTCGCCGGTATGGCCACGTAAAACTTGCCCGTATCCGAGTCAAACACCGGCTGCTCGATCCCATCGGTGGCTGCTCCACCAGGAGCCGTGGCATCGATATTGAGCTTCCCTCCAAGCTGATGAAACGGCGAATCTTCGGACCAGAAGGTGAGGAACGGTGGGGAGTCGGCGTCGTTGGCGATGACCACGACGCGATCCCTCGGATCGATGGCCAGTTCGTCGGCTCGTGCGCTGCCCCCGGTATCCAATGAGGCAATAATGTGACTCGCTTTCCCTGTCAGGTCGACCACCTTCATCGAGCTGTGGTTATTGGTGCTAGCGCTGGGGCCGTCGCCTGCGAACAGCAGGTGACCGTCGACAGCCACCCCGTTGGGCCCGGAGTGGTCGTTATCCGTGTGGAAGCCGACAAAGCCGGTGATCTGTTCGAAGAAGTGGTTGTTCTGGCCCTTAACAACGTCGATGCTGGCGTTGGACCGGTCGGCCAAGAAGTAGGTCTGGCCCTCCACAAAACCGATGTCAAAGCTGGCGAGTGCGGCTCCGGGCACCGCGATGGTGTCGATCACACTGAAGGTTGGGCTCGCCAGAGCCGGGCTTGTCAGCAGCAGCGCCGACATCACAATGATCGGGATGGCGAAAAGGGGCTTTCTCATATCTCCACCTTTGAGGAAGAATTCCTTAGCGTGGACCGCTCTCCGTCAGTGTCGTCGCTTCTCAATTGCCGCTGCAAGCGCCATGCTACTTAGGGAAACCCCGCGGGCTCAACTAGCCCCGCATAGTACTTGTGTGCAGCAGTGTGCGAATTAAGCGAGTCGGCGAGCGCGAAGTAGTTTCCCGGGCAAGGACATAACAGTGATAGGCTTTCGCTTGGCAGCTTGCATGGCAATATCGACCAGAAATTAATTGGTGAAGCAACGGTAGAGCGTGGTTGCTGTCACCGCTCGGAACTCAGTATGTTGCTGGATCTGAGCGTGAAAATGGCCTAAATCGAAGCCTCCGTAGCTCAGCGGATAGAGCAACTGCCTTCTAAGCAGTGGGTCGCGTGTTCGAGTCACGCCGGAGGCGCAAGCCTACGGGGGGCCTCCGCCGCCGGGGCCGGGATCGCCGGCGCCCGCTACGGGCGCGAGCAGGATGTTCGCGAACGCGATGATCCGATGGATTTGATCCTCCGGCGAACGTAGGGCAATCGGCCGGATAGGCGCCTGGCTGATCTCGGCGATGCCGTTCACGACCGGCTGCAAGCGGCGCACGGAAACCGGCGCGAGCAGATCCTGAGACTGCGCCTGCACGCTTTGGCTCGTGGCCTCTGCACCACCCGCTGGAGCCGGGACCGCAAGCGCGGCGGTGGCTGTGGTATCACCGCTGGTAGCTCGCGGCTTCGGCGGCGGGATAACCCTGCTTTCCGTGGCTCGCTGAACCATCGGAACCCCACTCACGCTGCGCACGGCGTCCACTGACAAGCTCCTAGGGCGTAACCAAGATGGCAGCGGTTGGCTTTCGCGCCGCTGCCTCGCTTTTCGTCCGGGTAGCTTACCACGGATGCGTTTTCGGTGTCAGCCTCGGGCCGGAGACGCGAATTTAGAGTGCGCCGGGCTGAGGATGCCCCGGATGTGGTGGCCGTCACGCTTGCAGCGGAGCGAGACACCCTGCTCCACCAGTTCGGCGGCCGGGACGAATACCGTGCGGGCATCCAGCCGGCCGAAGCGGCCGGGCACGGCGACCATCGCAAACAGCGGCTGCACGGCCCAAGCGTGGCTGCCGTCGCCGTCGTCGATGGTCTCCTCCAGCGAACGCTCCTCCACAACCACGTCCTGCACCCAGCCCAGCGGCTGGCCGTGTCGATCCAGCACTCGCCGACCAAGCCAGCGGCGGCTCTCGTGGCACAGCGGAGTCTCGCTCAGGCAGAAGGCGGCGTGGCGCAGTGCGGCGCCGGCAGCGGACTGACTCCTTGCGCCCGGGCGCGGCGCCCTGCTGACTGGCACTCGCACCAGTTGGCGCGTCGGTTTGGGGGCATCGATGGCGAGGTTGAGCTCGCGCTCAGTGATGGTGGTCATCGGAATCAGTTGCTCCCCAACAGCAGCGCCAAAAGCGCCTGGCTGGTGCGGTAGCAGACCATCGTGACCGCCATGCCGGTTAGGCCAAAGGCCAGAAGCAAGCCGGCCACGAAGGCGTCGTCGGAGGCGTAGATTGCGGCGAATGTCTTCATGGCGGCTAGCCTAGGACCGGTGGGCCGGTTTGTCTGTGAAATCGTTCACAGCCGCGGTCGCCAGTTGATACAGCCAGGAAGAGCGCGGCATCCCGGGCGGAGAGCTGCGCAGCGCCTCCATGAACACGTGCTCGCACAGCTCCTCGGCGACCTCTATCCGTCCGCCGAGTTGATAGGCCAGGTACTGGAACACGGGTCGGTGGTAGAGGTCGTACATCTCGAGCAAGGCTTGGCGGTCCATGTCCTCAGCGTAGTTGTCCGGGGTGGACAAGCGCAGTGCCCGCCGTCACACGGATTGTGTGTTTTCGGGCACGAAAACTCTAGGTCAGGACTGAGCCGCCGTCCACGTGCAGCGTCTGGCCGGTGATGAAGGCGCTGTCGTCGGACGCCAGGAACAGCACGGCGCCCACCAGGTCCTCGGGCGTCTCCGCAC
>DATGVV010000798.1:0-7259 GCA_035299885.1 Chloroflexota bacterium
GCCGCCGCTGGCCCTGGTCACGGGCCGGCCAGCCATCCGGAAAGTGGTACTGGGCGACGGCCTCCGAGAGCGCCATCACGTTGGCCTCGCGGCGCACCTCTTCTGGCAGGAAGTCCTCCAGCAGCGGCGCGAAGCTGTCCACGGCCCGCTTCATCAGGCGGCGCATGCCTCGCTGATTGAGGCCCTCGGTCAGGTGATAGACGGGCACGATCCGGCCGGTGTGCAGCAGGTCGTCCTCGGTGAGTAGCTCCCAGTCGGGGGCGCGCAGCTGAGGCCGGCCGCGGAACAGCTCCACTTTGCCGCTGAGCACGACCTCGGCATGCTGGCGCAGCGTCTTGCTCAGATAGGGCTGGTTGAACCAAGTGGCGGTAATGCTGCCTGACTTGTCGGCGATCACCGCGGTGGTGGTCACCATCCGGCCGCGCCTTCGCTCGCTTCGGATGTCCCAAATTGTGCCGAGGATGGTGGCCTCCTCGCCCGCGCTCAGCTCGGCGATGGGCGTGAACGAGCTGCGGTCCATGTGCCGGAAGGGGTACATTTCGAGCAGGTCGCGAGCGCGCTCCACGCCCAGCTTCTTCAGCTTGGGCGCCATCGCCGCGCTGACGCCGGGCACCTGCTCGATTGGCAGATCGAGGTCGCTTGCCATTGCACGGGTGCTCGTTGCACTGGGGAGCTTCTTGACGCGCTTCGGAGCTGTTCCCTCTCCCGCTGGCGGCCTCAATTTTTCCTCTCCCGCTTGCGGGAGAGGCGAGGTGAGGGTGTCGCGGCCGGCGGGCCGCGCATCGACTGCTCGTCTGTCTACCAGCGCTTCGCCCAGCGCGTGGAGGGCGCTATCGAGCATCTCCCGGCGGTCGCGCTGCGAGGCGCGGCTGTAGCCTTCCAGCGGGCCGATGACGTCGCCCAGCTGCCGCCGGTCGGCCTCGTCCAGCGTTGGCAGGGCAACCGCGCGCACCTGCTCCAGGAAGCCGTCCAGTCCGCCCACAACCGCGCGGTCGCGGCAGCCTTCGCGCTGCTCCAGCAGCAGGATCTTGCGTGCCGTCTCCAGGACGTTCATTCGAAACCAATAATGAACAGCGCGTGGGGCTGATCGCCGCGGACGATTTCCACCTGCAGCTCCGGCAGGCCGGCCAGCAGCCGATCCCGCAGCTGTTGGGCGCCTGGTTGGCTCGCAGCCGCCCCGTAGTAGATGGTGGCCAGCTCAGAGCCCGCGGCGCGGATACGCTCGACGAGCGCGGCCAGGCCAGCGTCCTCGACGCCAAGCAGCTTGCCTTCCAGCAGGACCATGGTCTGGCCGGCCTCAACGTGGATGCCGTGCAGTGTGGCGGCGCGGGACGCGCCGACGAGCTCGGCCGAAACGACCCCTTCGGCGGCCTGCTGCATACGGGCGGCGTTGGCTTGAGCCGAATCCTCGGCGTGATAGGCCAGCGTGGCCGCGATGCCTTGCGGCAGGCTGCGGGTAGGCACCACCACGATGCCCTCTCGGCTGGCTGCTGCCTGGCGCGCCGCCGCTATCACGTTGCCGTCGTTCGGCAGCAGGAACACTGGCTCCTGAACGTCCTCACAGGCCGACAGCAGCTCGGCCGTGTTCGGGTTGCGGCCCGGCCCACCGGCCACCACGCCGGCCCCCAGGCTGCGGAACACACGCGAGAGGCCCTCGCCAGCAGCGACCGCCACTAGCGGTAAGCTGGGCCGGGTCGCAACGGCTGTCTGCTCGTCGATATTGGTGATATCTGAGCCAGCGATCGCTCCCAGTTCCGAAGCCAACGCCCGTACAGGCTCTGGATCGGGCACGTGGACGTGCAGCTTGAGCCGGCCCCCCATCGCTGCTACGAGCACGCTATAGCCAAGCTCCCGCAGCCGGCGGCGGAGCTCGTCCTCGTTGGCCCCAGGCGCGTCGACCAACAGTGTCACGCAGTAACCGTAAGCGCGCTCCCGGTTGTCGATGAGGTCGGCGGGGTGGCCGCCGCCGTGCGCGGCCTGCTCCCGGGCGCGCTCCAAGCCCAACAACGACCGCAAGATCGCCGGCGCGGGTTGGCCGCAAAGAGACTCATACCAGCCGCGCAGCAGCAGCAGCAGACCGTAACCGCCCGAGTCGACCACTCCAGCCTCACTCAAGATGGGCAGCTGGTCCGGCGTGGCCGCCAGGGCCGTCTCGGCAGCATCCACGACGCCGCCCAAGTAGTCGCCAAGCCCCGGGCTTTGTGGCGCGGCAGCTGCCGCTGCCAGCACCGAGAGCATCGTGCCCTGAACCGGGTTCGCGACGGCTCGGTAGGCCAGTTCCGAGGCCCGGCTGAGAACGAGCCCCAGCTCGTTAGGTGCCAGAGATCCCTCCGAGCCGCGCCTCTCCAGCACCTCGCATTGCGCTCGGAACAGCTGCGACAGTATGACCCCCGAGTTGCCGCGGGCGCCCAGCATGGCGCCGACGGACAGGTTTCGGACCACGTCCTCCATCGAGGAGGCGGACTCGGCCTGGCTCAGGGCTTCGCGGACCGTCGCTAGCATGTTCGTCCCGGTGTCGCCGTCGGGCACCGGAAAGACGTTAAGCGCGTTGATGACGCCCAGCTCTCCTTCCAGCCGCTGCTCGGCCTGTCGGGCCATGATCAGCAGCTGGCGGGCGGCTCGAAGCGTGCTGGACCGTGTGCTACGCTTCACCGTCGGCGGTATCGTACCAAGAGGACCAAGGCAGATTTGAGCGGAAAATGCGACATCTGCGGCAAACGGCCGCAGTTCGGACAGAATATTCAACATCAGCACGGTGGTGGCTGGGCTATGCGGGCGCCGCGCACCAAGCGCATGTGGCGGCCCAATATCCAGCGGCACACCTTGCACGTCAATGGCCGCTCTCTGCAGATCAACGTCTGCACCCGCTGCCTGCGCACTGCGCAAAAAGTCCCCAAGTAACCGCCCTCCCGAAGATCTGTCGCACGACCACGATCGTGTAGCCGTATAATCCCAACGGCCATGAAGCTGTCGGTCGTTATGCCCGTTTATGACGAAAAGGCCACGATCCGGCAGATCATCGACAAAGTCCTGGCGGTGAAGCTCGACAAGGAGCTGATCATCGTCGACGATGGCTCGACAGATGGCACGCGGGAGATCCTCAAGGAGCTGGAGCCGTCGCTGGACGCCCAGGCGCGCATCTTCTACATGGATCGCAACCGCGGCAAGGGCGCCGCTGTGCGCTACGGCATCGCCCAGGCAACAGGCGACGTGCTGGTCATCCAGGATGCTGACCTGGAGTACGAGCCCGAGGAGTTCCACAACCTGCTCGAGCCGCTGCAGAAGGGCCGCGCGTCAGTGGTCTACGGTTCCCGCTTCCTGGGCGCTCACGGCACCGGGTACTACTGGACCACGCTCGGCAACAAACTGCTGACGTGGCTGACCAATGTCATCTACAACAGCAATCTCACCGACATGGAGACCTGTTACAAGCTGTTCTCCATGGACGTGCTGCGCGACATCCCGCTCAAGTGCCAGCGTTTCGAGTTCGAGCCCGAGGTCACGGCCAAGATCCTGAAGCGGGGCATGCGCATCTACGAGGTGCCGATCAGCTACGTGGGCCGGGAGTACAGCGAAGGCAAGAAGATCACCTGGAAAGACGCCTGGGAAGCCTTCAAGACGCTGGTCCGCTACCGTTTCATGGATTAGTTCCGTCGTCAGGCCTCCGTCCCTAGTCGCGCTCTCTGTCCGCCGGGGCGCGTGGGTCCCCGTGGTGCTGCTGGCGTTGGTGGCGGCCTTCTTCTGGAAGATCTTGTTCCTGGGCCGCGCCATCGGCGGCCTGGACGTACTCGAGTACTTCTACCCCTATCGGGCGTATGCCCAACAGGCGATAGATAGCGGACGGCTGCCGCTGTGGAACCCGGACCATTTCGGCGGGGCGCCCTTCCTGGCGAATATCCAGAACGCCATCTTTTATCCACCCACCAGCCTGTTCTATCTGCTGGATTTTCCGACGGCCTACACCTGGTCCGTGGTCCTGCACGTCTTTTTGGGCGGGCTTTTTGCCTACCTGTTCGCGCGCCAGTCCCTGGGCCTGGGCCGGCCCGGAGCGCTGCTCGCCGCGGTGGCGTTCAGCTTCGGCGGCTTTCTGGGCGGCCAAATGGGCCACCTGAACCAGCTCAGCGCGGCCATATGGCTGCCCGCGCTGCTGTTGTGCTGGGACAAGGCGTCCACTGGTCGTCTGTTGTACGTCCTGCTAGGCGCTCTGGTCGTGGCCCTCCAGTTCCTCGCTGGCCACAGCCAGGAGTCCTATCTCATGCTTGTGGCGCTGCTGCTGTACGGCGCCTATGGCAGCCTGATCGGCGTGCGCCGGCGTGGCCCGAGCGTGCTGCCGCTGAATGCACTGGCCATGGCCGTGTTTCTGGCGCTGGGCGCCGCTCTGGCGGCGGTCCAGTTGGTGCCCACCTTGGAGCTGGCGTCCTGGTCCATCCGTGCCAACGGCTTGAGCTACCAGGAGGCGGTCACCTTCTCTGTCAAGGGCACGATGCTGCTCAACGCGCTGCTACCGCCCTTCGCCAACCGCTCCCTGCTGCAGGAGCCCGGCGGCACGGAGTTCATGGGCTACATCAGCGTCACCGGACTTGTGCTCGCTTTGGTGGCCCTGATGTACGCGCGCCGCCGCCGCGCGATCTTCTTCGTCGTGCTTGCCGCGCTGGCGCTCTTCTTCGTGCTGGGCCAGCAGAACCCGCTGTATCCCGCGCTGTTTCGGCTGGTGCCAGGTTTCAACCTGTTTCGCGTGCCGGCCCGCTGGCTGTTCCTATACAGCTTTGCCGCGGCCATGCTGGCCGGGCTGGGCACCGATGCGCTGCTGACTGATGGTGTCAAACGGAACTGGCGCTCGCTAGCCGCGGCAGTAGTGCTGCTGGCCGCATGCGGCGCGGCCGTGGCTCGATCGCAGGCGTTGCCGCCGCTGATGACGCGCCTGAGCTGGCTGGCATTTGGCGCGGCCGGCCTGGGACTGGTCGGGGGCGCGCTGTATCTCAGCGGACGCGGTTTCGCGCTGTCGGCGCAGCGCTGGCGGACTGCTCTGGCCGGCGTGGCCATCGCCGTCGTGGCCGGCGAACTGTGGCTGGCCGGCCAGAGCCTGGACTACAACCACCCCACGGCGCCGCGACTGTTCGATCAGCCGATCGGCACACTGGACTTCGTGCGCCGCCAGCCGGCCGGCTTCCGCGCCATCAGCGTGGCCCAGGACACCTTCGTTCCGGCCGAGGAACCGGCGGCCCGCCAGCAGCTGGGGCCGGTCCTGGGTGAAACCGACCTGCTGGCGTATCTGTCCTACTACAAGCTGCGCGAGATCCTGGAGCCGAACACCAGCCTGGCCGTTGGCGTGCCCACCATCGACGGCTACGATGGCGGGCTGCTGCCGCTGGCCCGCTACGTGCGCTTCAAGGACCTGCTGACCGAGCGGCCAAGCGCGCCCGACGACCGCATCCGTTTCGTCGTTAAGTGGCTGCCGAACCGCGAGATGCTGGACCTGGCCGGCGTCCGCTACGTCGTGACCGACGGCTTGTCCGACCACTCCGCAGGCGGGATCGCATACGACCTGTCGTCATTCATGTATGCCGGCCCAAAGCGCCCCCAAATGACCATGCAGCTGGCGCAGCCCGTGCGCGCCACCTCGATTGCGACCGTCACGGCCATCCGGAGCGGCAGCGCCACCCTCACACTCGCCGACGGGCAGGGCGGCAGCCAGTCGGTCGCGCTGCGTCTCGACGGCGTGGAGGTCGGCCAGCTGCCTTACAGCGAGCCGCTGCCCACGCAGCTCAACAGCTACAAGCTCGACCCGCCAATGGTGGTCAGCTCGATTCGCTTGAGTGGCAGTGGGGACGCCTTCCTGAACGGCCTGGCGCTCATCGACGACCAGGCCGGCTCGGCCTACTCTCCGCTCGTCGCGCCGGGCCTGGAGTTGAAGCGGATCTATCAGAGCGACGTCAAGATCTACGAGAACACCGCTGCGTTGGCGCCAGCGTTCCTAGCGCATGAGGCCCAGCTCGAGCCCGACGCCGAGCACGCAGCCGCGGCCATGGGGCAGGAGGTCGACCTGGCTCGCCGGGTGATCCTCGAGGCCGACGCGCAGCCGCCGCCGAGCCGTTCGCTGCTTGGCCGGGTCATAGGCAAGCTGCGCCGGATGGTCCCTAACCAGGGGCCGCCCTTCACCGTGCCCGAGGCCTGGCTGGAGCCCCAGCCGCCGCGGCCCGGCGCCGCTCTGGACCGGCTGAGCTTCGACGATTTCCGGCCGGAGCACATTGTGGTGCGCACGGACTCGGAGCGCGCCGGCTTCCTGGTGCTCACCCAGAGCTTGTACCCCGGCTGGCAGGCTACGGTAGACGGCGCGCCGGCCCGGCTGCTGGCGGCCGACACCCTGTTCCAGGCGGTGTACCTGCCGGCCGGTCAGCACCGGGTGGAATTCGCGTTCAGGCCCCGCAGCCTGCTGCTGGGCGAGGCGATCTCGCTGGCGGCCGCTGCTGTGCTGCTGGTCGGGCTGCTGCTGGCCAGATTCGGCCGGCGCCGCCCTGCCTAACGACCCCCTGAGGCGGAGGCTTGCGCGCTTGCCGACGCTGGCGGGCTGCCGCTCGCCGCTGCGCTAGGGGTGGGCGTTGCCGGTGGAGCGAGTGTGATCGTCACCGCGGGCGGGTTTGTAGCGTCGAGCGACACCGTGCCGGGCGCATTGAGCCGCACCGGCAGCGTCTGCGTGCCGGGGCCGAGTCCCTGGGCGTTGACCACTGCTGAAATGTCGCCTGGCTTGAGCGCCGAAAGCGCCGGCACAAGCCCGCTGATCGTCACCTCAACCGTGGGCGGTGAGAGCTTGGCCTCCAGCCCCTGCGACACTCCCTGGACCGCCACGCCGAGTGGCAGGACCTCAGTCGTGCGCAGCGGCTGGATCACGGCCCTCACCTCTACCTGCGCGTCCTCCGTCAGGCTGTATCCGCTGCCGGCAGTCAGCTTGGTGGTGCGGGTTACGTCTGCTCGCGCGCCGCTCAGGTCCAGCGGCGGCAAGTCGATGTAGTCCACCTGGGCCAGGGCAGTTGGCCCGCCGGTGATCGTGACCGTCTGCGGATTGACGATAAGCGAGCTCAGCCAGTAGCCACTGGCGACCTGGCCTTTCGTCGTCACTCGCACCGGCACCGTCTTGACCGCCACCTGCCGGTCGATCTGCAGGGCCGCCCGCACGCTGCCGGGTGTGAACTGGATTCCAGTCACGGTCTGGCCTTTGTCGTCCAGCAACTCGGGAGTGACGTTCTCGGTCATGTCGCCAC
>DATGVV010000799.1:0-16756 GCA_035299885.1 Chloroflexota bacterium
CTTTGAGGGCGTGACCGTCGCGGTCCACGGCGTGAGGAACTTCAATAAGCCGACCAGTGGCGCCACCTTATTCACCATTTAGCTGTGGCGTTTCCGTATAGCGGGTCGCGAGACGCTGAACAAATAGTTGGGAGGGATGAACATGAAAGTACTTTCCAGCGCTTGTCATGCTCATCCTGGCCCAAATCAGCTCCACCACAATCGCGTTGGCCTCGACGGTCTCGGGAGCGGCGAATCTCCACCAGATCCGACCAACCGGGAATTCAGGCGAAGATTACGTCACGGATACTGGCACGACCTTGACTGCGGACGGCACAGCGACGGGCTGGGTTCCTGGACAGTCGTGTTTCTCCCTGCTCGGTGACGTCGGCTCGAAGCCGTCGGGACCCCATGCCTGCGAGCCTTCGCCCCAAAGACAACCTGACACTCGCGCAGATGGTGGTTGGGTCCTGGACGACCAACGGCGACGGGGCGGGACACTGCATGCCGTGAAGTCCGGCGCAAGCTACGTGGCGCTGAACAGACATACATGATGTCCGTTCGCCATGTCGTGCGTCCGCCTTCGCAAGGTCTCGTCCTCCAGGCGTGCGGCGAGGTCCACCATTCAGCTTGATTCCGGGTGGGAATGACACCTGCGGTAGCAGTCACCCACTGCGATGAGCGTCGGCGGCGCTCAGTTCCCGGCGGGTCAGTTGATCTTGTCGCTGAAGCAGCTGTGGCCTCACATCCACACCCGAAGCGAGATCTCAGGCAGCATTGAGAAGCTGGTTTCGCCCAAGGGCTAGTCCGTCGTGATCGTCGCCCGGCGCGAGGATGACAATCGCGTAAAAGGCTCACTGGCGGATCGAGAAAGAGATCGCCAGCGACTCAGAGATACCCGCACTGGTAGATGATCTGGCTTACCAAATCCTATGGGATCGGGACCGCGGCAATCTCCAAGCACGCTCCTGGCGAGAACTCAAGGATCTCACCCTCGGCCTCAGGGCGCTCGAGGAATACACTCGGACAGGATCGGATGATTCTTTCAAGGGAGGCGAGCAGAATCTGAGCAGCGCTGTCGAAGAAAACATCAACTATGCGGATGCGCTGTACCACCTTGGCCGGTTGTATTACCTCAAGAGCTACTACACCTGGCCGAAGCTGGCCTCAGTCAGCAATGCCAGCGAGCGGCTACTGAGCTGCCACACCGATCCGGCCTATGAAACCAAGGCCACCAATCTGTTTAACCGCATCGTGAGCAGTCTTGACAACCCCAAGCGGAAGGACGGCGCCCTGGGGTATTTTGGTCTCGGTGTGATGGCCGCCGATCGTTATCTCAATGGCAATCAGCCAGAGTGGCAGAAGAGCGTCGACTACATGGCAAAAGCGCTGGACCGGGACCCTCAGTTCACCTCAGCCCGAGCCAGTCGCGCCTTGCTGTTTGCGGAAAGAGCCCGGTTGAGCCCGTCATCCAGCCAGGAACCCGAAGTGAACAAAGCGGTGGCGGAGTGGCAGCAATTCAAACGCATCAAGGGCCTCCCGAAGAGGCAGCTTGATTACGCGGACGACAGAATCTCTAAGCTGCGCACCCGGGACTTCGAGCGTTTAAGTCAGACTTGTTAGCGGGACACGCCATGAGACCGTACACGGTTATCGACGCCGACTCGCACGTCGAGGAGCCCGCCGAGATGTGGAATTACCTCGACCCCCAGTACTGGGACCGTCGCCCGATTACGGTCACGGGCGAGAACCGCCCGGACCTGTTCGGCATGAACGCCTTCTGGTACGTGGACGGCAAGACTTACCCGCACCCGGTCGGCCACGGCGTGACCATCTACGCCACCCCCGTGACGATGGAGCGCGCCAAGGCGAAGCCGTTCTCGATGGGCAGCCAGACCCTGTCCGAGCCGCTGGCGCGCGTGAAAGACTTGGACGCGGCGGGGGTGGGCGTGCAAGTCAACTTCCCCACGTTGTTCCTCGAGCCGCTCACGGACGACCCCGCGTTCGAGGCAGCGCTGATGCGCGCCTACAACAGCTACATGGCGGCGCAGTGCGGCCAGGCGGCCGACCGGCTCAAGTGGGCGGCTCAGCTGCCGCTGCGCGACGTGCAGGCGGCGGTGGCCGAGGTGCGGCGGGCGAAGGAGCTGGGCGCGGTGGCGGCTGCCACGACCTATGGCACGCTGGGCGATCGGCCGCTGGAGGAGCCTGCGCTCGATCCGATCTGGGCCGAGCTGGAGAAGCAGGGGCTGCCACTGTGCATCCACTGCGGCTGGAGCAATCCCGGCATCACCAACTGCTTCGATACCAGCTACGGCGCCCACGTGCTGGGCTTCACGCTGCCGGTGCTGATGGGCTTTTATGCCTTCACCGGCGGCGGCGTGCTGGATCGTTTCCCGAACCTCAAGCTGGCCTTCCTGGAAGCGGGCAGTGAATGGCTGCCGTACCTGGTGCAGCGCATGGACCACTATTACGGCTCGGAGAAGCGCAAGGGCACGCGCATCCCCCAGCGCCGCGCCAGCGAGTACCTGCGTGACTGCCAGATCTACTTGACCACTGAGGCTGAGGAGCGCGGTCTGCCCTACGTGATGGAGTACATCGGCGAGGACCGGATCATGATCTCAGCCGACATGCCCCACGGAGAGGCGCGGGAGACCACGATCGAGGAGATCGAGCAGCGCACCGATTTGACGGACGCTCAAAAGCGCAAGCTGCTGCACGACAATGCAGCAGCCTTTTACGGGATCGCGGCTTAGGATTGCTTACCGGCTAGGCCGCGCTTCTGGGCGTCCTCCATGAAGGACCGATCCAGCATCTTGCTGAAATCGGTCTGGCCAACCTTGGGGTTTTCTTTGGAGAGTACTGAGATGGTGTCAGGCAGCCACTCGCTCACTGGGAAGGGATAGTCGGGCAGCACTTCGGTGGTGTAGTACGTCCAGGCCTTGTCGAGCTGCGCCTGGTCCTCGAGCTTGAGGTACTTGCTCAGCACTTTTGTCGCCGCGGCCTTGTCACGCTTTTCCAGCGCAATGGCCTCCACCACCGAGTCCACGAACTTCTGGACGACGTCCCGGTGTTGGGTGGCATACGGCCGGAGCGTGGCAATGAGACCCAGCGCTCCCGGCGTCTTGGCGGCGGCCAGGTCGAGGATAGGATGGAAACCCTGGGCCTCGAGCACGAAGTTGGCTGGGGGTTGGGCTACGCCGGCCTGGATTGCGCCGCTCTGCAGGGCCGCGATGCGGTTGCTCTCGGAGCCAACCTGCACGATGCTGACGTCCTTCTCCGGATCCAGCCCCAGCTTCTTCAGCGCGAGCCGCGTGCCAACGTCGGACGCGGACCCAAAACGGCTGACGCCAACTTTCTTACCTTTGAGATCGGCCACGCCCTGAATATCCTTGCTGACTTCGAGGACCCAGGGATAGACCGGACTTAGGACGGCGAACACGTCGAGGTCGGCGCCCTGAGTGAAGGCGCTGGCGGCCTCTGACCCGCCCTCATAAAACTGGGACTGGCCTGACAAGAGCGCGGCTAGGCCCGTTGAGCTTTCGACGTAGCGGTGGTCGATATTGAGGCCATTTTTCTTGAAGATGCCGAGGTCGTCGGCCATCCAGGTTGGCAGCTCGTCGGTGACGATCGCTGGATAGGTGGCGACGATCTGGCCAGGCGCGGCGGAGCCCACTGCGCTGGCTGGTGCGGGCACTTTCGCCGCCGCCGATGCGTTGGCGGCTGCCGGGCTAGACGCCGATACCGTCGCCGCACTCGCCGGGGCAGGCTTGGCCGACGCCGCCGAGCTGCTGGCGGCTGGCGCCGAGCCGCACGCGGAGAGCATCACCGCCAAACCGACGGGAGCTACATGGCGCAAGGAGATCATGGCCGGACCATCATAGCCGGGCCATATACTGCCGGCGTGAAGGGTTTTGTCATTCCGAGGCTCCGGCGAGGAATCCGTTCCGCCCGTGTGGAATGCCTCATTGCGCCCGGCATGACAAAGTGGGCGTTGGCAACCGCCCTGCTGCTGGCCTCTTGCGGCGGGACCGCCACTCCGGGAAGGCCAGCCAGCGGCGCCACGCCGTCTGCCCCCGCCTCGCCGAGTGCCAGTGCCAAGGTCGCCCCCGACAAGATCAGCACGGCCTACACAGCCATCACCAGCGATCAGCTGTACTCCATGATCGCCAAGGAGAAAGGCTTCTTCGCCGAGAACGGGCTAGACGTCGACCTGACGATGATCGGCAGCGGTTCGAACCCTCAGGCTGGCGTTATTGCCGGCCAGCTGCAGGTCTACCAGGGCGCCGGCGAGGTTGTCACCGCCGACTTAGCTGGCGCCGACCTGGCATTCATCGGCTCGCCGTCTACAGCGTTCACCTTCTACCTGTTCAGCCTTCCGTCTATCACGACCGCGAACGAGCTCAAAGGCAAGCGAGTAGCGGTGACCGGGCTCGGAGCCTCCACGCACACGGCCGCCCGGCTCGCGCTGCGTACCCTCGGTCTCGATCCCGAGAAGGACGTCGCCATCACGGCCGTCAACAATCCTGGAGCCATCTTTGCGGCTTTGCAGAGCGGCGCCGTGCAAGCGGCCGCCATCGGCCCGAGCAACATCATCGCTGCCCGGCAAGCCGGCTTTCATGAAATGGTTGACCTTGCCAAGCAGGGCGTCATCTATCCGGCCGGCTGGCCGATCGTCTCCAGGAGGTACGCCGACTCACACCGGGACATCATCCAGCGCTACGTGAAGTCTGTCCTCCAGGGCGTCGCCTTTCAAATCAAGAACCCGGCAGAGAGCCAGGCCATTCTGGGCAAATACGCCAAGAGCGACGATGCGGCGTACCTCAAAGCCAACTATGACACCGCGCTGCCGCACCTTCAGAAGGCCCCGTATCCCAGTCTGGATGGCGTGAAGAACGTCATCGAAGAGGCTGTGCTCACGAATCCGGCCGCGAAGAACGCCGACCCGAATACCTTTATGGACAGCAGTTATGTGAAGTCGCTGGACGACAGCGGCTTCATCGCCAGCCTCTACAAATAACTCCCTCTCCCCCTGGGAGAGGGCTGGGGTGAGGGTGACGGTGAGCCTTCGACCGTGCCGGTCACCAGCTGGTGGCCGCCGTTGTTCTCGTAGGCCTGCTCACGGTAGACGTGCAGCGCCTGAAGCACGGGCGCATCGCTGGCGGCGAACAGCACGGCCTGCTCATTGGGGGCCGCCGAGTGCTCGTGCCAGCACCAGTTCGGCACGCAGAACGTGTCCGACTTCTGCCAGTCGAAGCGCAGCCCATCGATGACGCTGAACCCGCTGCCCTGGACCACGTGGTAGATGGTGTTGGTGGTGTGGCGGTGGGCCTTGGTCCGGTAGCCGGCCGGCAGCCGCTGGATGGTGCAGTCGATGGTTGGCATGACCGGCCCGCCGGTTGATGGGTCGGTGTAAGCCAGAGCCAGGCCGTCGTACGGGCTGGCGTCGTCTTCGGTCAGCTTGTCGAGCGCTTCGAGCGTCTGGTCCCGTTGCCAGCGGAAGAGGGGCGAATGGGGCGCCGACGAGTTGCGCGCGGCGAGGGGCACCAGCCCGCCGGCGGCGAAGCGTCGCAGCGAGCTGTCACACGGCCCTTCCGCGGGCTGCAGGCGGTTGGGGCTGTCGTACTCCTCGTAGAAACGCCAGTCCATGGCAGCGATGAGCGGCGCGTCGAGCACATCCAGCCACATCATCGGGCCGCTGCCATCATGCGCATGGCCGTGCCAGGACCACGAAGGCGTGATCAGGAAATCGCCCGGCGCCATCGACACGGGCTGGCCATCGACGATGGTGTAGGCGCCCTCGCCTTCGATGATGAAGCGCAGCGCCGCGTTTGTGTGGCGGTGGCTGAGCGCCTCCTCGCCGGGATAGACGATCTGGATGGCCGAGACCAGCGTCCGTGTGGTGCCGCGCGTCTTCGAGGTGGGGTTTTGCATCGTCAGCGCCCGGCGTTCCGCGCCCTCGTCGCCAACCGGCATGAACTCAGCCGCCGCTAGCGCGCAGGCGCGCATGTCCTGCCAACGCCACAGCCACGGGCGGACGTCCGCGCGCGGCTCGTTCGAGACCGCCTGCTCGCGCTGCCAGTGGCCCACGATCGACAGGCGCTTCAGCTCAGCGTAGAAATCCTCGAGCTTGCGGTCTAGTTCAGGTTGTACAGCCATCGTTCGACACGCTAGCACACGGATGTCATGTATACCAGGCTAGCGGCGGGTTGAAGAGATGACTCAGTCCGGGCCGGGAGGCATCGTGAGCTGGTATCTTCTTTGTAGAAACACTTTGGAGGACATGGTGAGAGCGCGCGTACAGAAATGGGGCAACAGTCTGGCGCTCCGAATTCCGAAGTCTTTTGCCATAGAGGCGCACTTGGAGCAAGACACGGCGGTGGACTTGCTCCTTGAGGACGGCAAGGTCACCCTGATGCCGACACGAAGTCAGACCCCAACCCTGGAGGAGTTGCTGGCCCAGGTGAGTGATGCGAACCTACATAGCGAGGTGGATACTGGTCCGGCGACCGGCCGCGAGGTCTGGTAAAGCTCGGCCTCAAGTACCCGATCGCGGCGATATCGTGTGGATCTCGCTTAATCCACAGGCTGGCCACGAGCAGGCGGGCCGGAGGCCAGCGGTGGTGCTCTCACCCGCGGCATACAACCGCAGGGTCGGCTTGGCACTGTTGTGTCCAATCACCAATCAGGTCAAGGGCTACCCCTTCGAGGTGCCGCTGCCAGCGGGCCATGGAATTGGCGGCGTGATCCTCGCCGACCAGGTGAAAAACCTCGACTGGCGTGCCCGAAACGCCGACATCATCGCTAGGCTGCCGGCCACCGTGCTGGCTGATGTGCTCGGAAGGTTGCTGACACTCCTCCAATCCAACTAGTAGTGGTCGCCACACGTGAGACAATCCGGCGACGATGAAGTGACTTGAAAGACGTCCCAGGAGGCGATGCACTCATGGAAGGCGCGCGGCCATCTCGACGGGATTTCTTGCGGTTCTCCGGCCTCACGGCCGGGGTCATGTGTCTAGGCGGGCTGCTCCAGGCCTGCGGTGGAGGGAGCACGGCGTCGCCAGATTCACTCGCCTCCTCCTCGCCAGCTTCCGCGCCAGCTAGCGGCAGCTCCGCTCCCGGCGCATCGGCGTCCACGGCAGCCGCCGCGAAGCCCGGCACTTCCGCCCCAGCGTACAAGTTCAGCATCGCGTACACGGCTCCCGCTGCCGCCTTTACCTCGGTCTGGGTGGCGGCCGAGCAGAACATCTTCGGCAAATACGGCATCCAGGCCGACGTGCGAAACATGGATTCCAACGTGGTCACGGCCGCGCTGGTATCGGGCGAGCTGCAGTTCAGCACCACGCCCGCGCTGGTTAGCGCCGTCCTGTCCGGCAGCGACGTGACGTTCTTCGGCAGACTCACCAACGGCCCGGTGTTCGGGCTGTACGCCGCAAAGGGCATCGCCCGAGTGGAGGATCTCAAAGGCAAAGTCATCGCCGACACGCTCACAGGCTCGGCTCCGGACGCGGCTGTGCACGACATCCTGGATAGGCATGGCCTGAAGGAAGCTGATGTCCAGCTCATTCATACGCCCAATGCCGTGGCCGAGTTTGCCGCGCTGCAGTCGGGCCAGGCTGCAGCGGCCATCCTGCCCGTGCCAACAACGCTGCAGGCCAGGAACGCCGGCTTTGTGGAGGTGACTAGCACCGTCAAGGAGGGCTCGCCCGGCCTAACCGCATCCCTTGGCACCAAGAAGGCGCGCCTCAAGGACGACCCGGCGTCTGTCCGGGCCGTTATCCTGGCGTTCAAGGAAGCGACCGCCTTCATGCACAGTAATCCGGACAGGACCAAGCAGATCATCGGCAAATACACCAAGACCGACCCGGGCCCGGATCTGGACGAGACCTATGCCATGTACGAGTCAAACTGGGAGGTAGGGCCGATGCGCGCCGCCGACATCGCGGCCGCGCTGCGGTGGCTGCCCGATCCACGAGCCGCTACCGCGGACCCGGCCAGCTTCTACGACAATTCGCTCATCGAAGCGCTGCGCTAGCGGAGCTCAGGGTAACATCTTCGCGACTTCGAACTGCTCCAGCTTTGGGATGCTCAGGGCGCTCGTCTTTCGCGCGGTCTCCAGCCCTTCTCTGTTGACGCCGATCTCGAGGTTCATGTCGGGCAGGAATTCGGCAGCCACACCATCCAGCGTTTTGCGGTCGGTAACCTTGAGCCGCTCGCCGAGCACTTGCGCGGCGAAGTCGGGATCGCTTTTGGCGCGCTTGACGGCTTCCGACAGCGCCGCGACAAACGCCTTGATCTCCTGCGGGTGCTGCTCGTAGTAAGCGCGGGACGTAGCGTAGCCGGTGCTCGAGTAGGCGCCCGGCAGCTTGGTCAAATCGAGGACCACCTTGAGGCCCGTTTCCGCCAGCCCCAGCACGCCACTGCTGCCGAAGGCGACGTCGATCGCTCCGTTCTGCGCCGCCGCGGTGATGACCGGCAGGTCGTTCATGCGCACGATCGTGTAATCCTGGCCTTCCTTCAAGCCGGCCTGGTAGGCCACGTAGTGGGCTGCGCTATCAGATATGGAACCAGGAGTAGTTACCCCAACCTTCTTGCCGCGCATGTCCTCGGGCCGGCTGATGTCATTGCGATCCTTCTTGACCATCATGTACTGCTGCAGCTTGTCCATGGTCGAGCCCAGCCACACTAATGGATGCCCCTCGGCGACCGCATTCATGGTCGATCCCGCGCTGGTCCCCAGGACGCTGATTTCGCCGCTCAGCAGCGCCGACAGGCCCGTGCTGCCCGCGCCGGCCTGGATCACCTGCACGTCCAACCCATGGTTAGTGAAGAAGCCGCCCTGGGCGGCGCCCCACAGCGGGAGCTGCGTGGCGGAGATCACGGCAAAGCCCGCGACCATGCGACTCCGGGCAGCCGCCGCGCTTCCCGACGGCTGCGCCCCGGCCACGGCGGATGTTCCCGCTGCCGCGGCGGAGCTGACTGGCGGCGCGGAAGAGGCGCCCTGCGGCGCCGCCGAGCTGCACGCTCCGAGAAACAAGGCGACGAGAAGGACCGAGCCGAACGCTCGCAGCTTCAATGGCATCATCGCGCTACCTCCAAAAATTGGTTGCCGGCCGGCAGCCTCAGCTCTTGTCGAGGCCCCGGTCGGCCGCTGACTTGATGAACGAGCTGTCGATGAGCTTGTTCAGGTCGTAGTCCCTGGCCTTGGGGTTCTTTTCGGCCAGCTGGTCAACCGTGTCCTTGAATTGCTCCGGCTTGGCGTATGGCAGCGCCGGCATGACCCGCAGAATGGTGTAGTCGTAGGCGGCATCCAGCAGCCGCTGGTCGTCGAGCTTGAGGTATTTCCTGAACACGTCCTGGGTGAAGGCCTTATCCCGTTTCTCCCGGGCGATGGCCTCGACCGTAGCGTCGATGTAGCGCTGCATCTCATCCCGATGCACGTTCAACCAGGGGCCAGTGACGACAATGCCCACTATCGCCGCGGGCAGCTCGAGCGCGGCCATGTCGAACAGGGCGTGAAAGCCCCTATCTTCGAGAGCAAGGTTGTCGGGCACTCCGGCCAGCCCGCCATCAAGCGCGCCGCTCAGAATGGCCGCCGTCCGTGCCTGGGTCGAGCCGACCTGCACGATGTTCACGTCCTTGTCCGGGTCCAGGCCAACTCGACGCAGGCCGAGGCGTGTGGCGATATCGGAGGCCGAGCCGAAGCGGCTGATGCCGACCTTCTTGCCCTTGAGGTCACTCGTGGTCTTGATGCTGGCCGGCACCTCGAACTTGTAGGGATAGACCGGCGTAAGGATGCCGAGAACGCGGAGGTCGCCGCCCTGGACGGCCGCGGCGAGGCTTTCCGAGCCGCCAACCAACGCGATCTGCACCTGGCCGGAAATCAGGGCGCCAACTGACAGTGAGCTCTCGATCAAGCGCATGTCGGTGTCCAGGCCGCGCTTTTGCATCAGGCCTGCGTCCGCGGCGCCCCAAACAGGGGAGTTTGCCGCCACGACCTCAGCGTAGGCCGTGACGATCTGGCCAGGCTTAATGGGAGCGATGGGCGCTGCGCTGCCCTGAACGGACGGCGAGGCGCTAGCCGGCGAACTGGCAGAGCCCGCGGGCTTGGGGCTGGCCGGTGCGCTGCCGGCCGCGGCGGGGCTTACGCTTGCAGACGCGCCGGCAGACCCTGGAGCGGCGCTGCCGCAGGCGGCAAGCAAGGCCGCCAGAAAAAGGACGGGGCTCCAGAGGAATCGGACCAGGGTCATTGGCCTCTCTGCCCGGTGGGAGCCACTATAGACCGACCCCCGGAGCGTGTCAACGGCCTTCTACCAACGCCCAGGCAGCGGTGCATAATCCTTGCGTGAAAAGTCTGCGCTCGCACTTGAACCGGCTGACCGAGCTGGGCCTGCCTCCGCTCGAGATTTCCGAACGGATGGACTGCCGCAGCCACGATCTGGCCGCGCTCGCCAAGCGGCTGGAGGACATGGGCAACCGCCGGCCGCTGCTGTACACCAACGTACTCAACCAGCTCGGCGAGCAGTCGCAGTTCCCGCTGTTGATGAACCTGTTCGCCACGCGCTCGCTGAGCGCCGCCGCTCTCGATCACCCAGTCGACAAGTACGGCATGGAGCTGACCCATCACTACGCCAAGCTGGTCAGCAGCCACGGCGAGACGGTCACCATTCCTAAGGATGAGGCGCCGGTCAAGGAGTTCATTTGCTCGGAGTCGGAGATCGATTGCCGCAAGTTCCCCATCCCCTACTGCCACGAGAAGGACGTGGGCCCGTACTTTGTGATGAGCAACATCATGAAGAGCCATGAGGGCTTCTACGACGCCACCATGACCAAGAACCTGATCTACGGCCCCAAGCGGCTCTCGGTCTCGGCCCATTGGCACCACCACTTGATGCGCATCTATGAGGAGTACGAGAAGAAGGGCGAGCGCGCGCCGATCGCCATCGTGGTCAGCCACCATCCGGCTTTCTTCCTGGGCATGTGCGCGCTGGCGGATTGGGCGAACGACGACTACGGCACGATCGCGTCCTGTTTCCAGGAGCCCTTCCGGCTGACCGCTTCTGAGACGTGGGGCGACAAGTTCCTGGTGCCGGCCGACGCTGAGCTGATCATCGAGGGCGAGGTGCTGCCCGGCGAGCGCGAGTGGCAGAACCCCTTCGGCGAGATCTCAGGCCATTACCAGGAGCGCATGAAGGTGCCGGTGGTCGAGGTCACGGCCGTCACCCATCGCAACGACGCCATCTTCCAGCACATGCTGCCCGGCTATCCGGAGCACTGGATCCTGGGCGGCCTGCCCAAGGAGGGCACGGTTTGGGCCGAGCTCAAGTCCAAGCTTCCCAGCCTCCAGGCGCTGCACCTGCCGGACTCGGGCTGCGGACGCTTCACGCTGGTCATGTCCTTCAAGGACGCCAAGCCCAGCGACTTCCGGATCGCCTCGATGATGTCCTTCTCCGACATGCCCAACCTGAAGATCGCCATCGCCGTAGACGACGACATCAACGTCTTCGACGAGCGCGAGGTTATGTGGGCGGTAGCCACGCAGACCTGGTGGGACAAGGACGTCGAGACCATCCAGGGAGTGCAGTCCTTCCGGCCCTGGCTGGGCGACACCGTGGTCATGATCGACGCCCGCCGGCCAAATATCCCCGATTTCCCGGAGCGCAACCGCATGCCTGCCGAAGCGCTGGCGCGCGTGGAGAGCCTCGCTCGCGATCTGATGTCTCAGGCGCGCTGAGCGTCTATCGCTGAACGTCTATGCTGTGGTAGCCAGTGTGGCTAGCTGACGTGACGCCGGGCAGCGGCGCTGCTAGGATTGTCCTCCCACGCTTGCTATGCCGACAACAATCGCACCGACTGATGCCCTAAGCACACTTCACGACCTGGCCCAGCTGCTGTCCAGCTCGGTCGAACCCGCCGTCATGCTGGAGCGCGTCATGGACGCGGCCATCTCCGCAACAGGCGCCGAGCGCGGTTTCCTGCTGCTGGACCGCGATGGCAAGGGCCTGCAGGTCGAAGTTGCCCGTAATTTCCAAAAAGAAGACCTCAAGGACCCTACCTTCAACGCCTCTCACACGGTGATCGACTTCGTGTCCGAAACCGGCACCAGCCAGCTCATCGACGATGCTCTGACAGACAGCCGGACCGCGGCCTCGGAAAGCATCGTGGCTCAACACCTGCGTTCCATCGTGTGCGTCCCGATCAGGGCGCACGATCGGACTGTTGGCGTGTTGTACCTCGACCATCGCGGGGAGACGGCCCATTTCGGCAGGCCGGAGCTGCAGCTCCTGGAGGTGATCGTCCAACAGGCGGCGGTGGCGCTCGAGCGTGGCCTGCTGCGCGTCAAGTCGCGCGGCGATGGCGAGTCGGCGGAGGAGCTGAAAGCCTTCCGGGAGGCGATCCTCAACGGGCTCAGCACGGCGGTACTCACCATGGATGCGCAAGGCCGCGTGCTGAGCATCAACCCCGCCGCTCGGGACCTCTTCCAGGTTGGTGACGACGCGATTCGGCGCAGCTTTCGGGCGGTGCTCGGTGAGGCGGTTGGCGGCCAGCTGCTCGAAGCGTTCAAGGCCGCCGTGGCCGGCCGGGCCACCTCGGCAATTCCCATGGAGACCAAAATCGACGAGACGCCACGGTTCCTGCGTTGCTCGGTGTCACCACTGCGGGACGGTAGCGGGCAGCCGGCGGGCATCGTCCTGTTGGTGGATGACGACACGGCCAAAGTGCTCGCCGAGCGCGCCCGTGACCGTGAGGCGGCCGAGCACAAGCGCATTCGGGAGCTGTTCAGCAAGTACGTCCCCGAGGCAGTGGTGGACAAGGTCCTGGATGGCAGTGGCCAAGGCCAGGGGCGGGCCGGCGTGGTCGAGCGTGAGGTGAGCGTGCTGTTTGCGGACATCCGCGGCTACACGACGCTTTCCGAGCGCTCCACTCCGGATCGGCTGCTGGTGACCCTCACTCGATACCTGACGGTTGCTACCAATTCCGTCCTGGAGCAGAACGGCACGCTGGACAAGTTCATGGGCGATGGCGTCATGGCCGTGTTCAATGCCCCAACCGACCTACCCGATCATCCCTTGGCAGCCGTCCGCGCCGCCTGGGCTATGCAGCGGCGGGCCGCCCGGTTCATGGAAGGCGTGTCCTTCGGGGTCGGCGTGAACACCGGCCAGGCCTTCGTCGGCAACATCGGCACGGAGAAGATCCGCAACTATTCGTGCGTGGGTGACGTGGTGAACGTGGCTTCCCGGCTGCAAGGGCATGCCGAAGGTGGTCACATTATCATCACCCGTTCCACCTACAACCGCGTTAAGGATCATGTGCGGGTGAAGGGCCTCGGCCCCGTGCAGGTCAAAGGCCGAGCCATGCCCGTGGAAGCTATCCAGGTCCTCGCCGTCCACGGCGAAATGGACTCGTGAAGCTACCGGCCGGTCATGCGCTCGGGGGCTTCGAAATCATTGACCAGATCGGGCGCGGGGCCATGGGCACGGTCTATCGCGCCCGCCAGGTTGCCCTCGAACGCGAGGTAGCGCTCAAGGTCCTCGACCGCTCGGACGACGACCCGGCGGCGTTCGAACGGTTCCGGCGCGAGGCCATCCAGGTCGCCAAGCTGCAGCACCCCAACATCCTGCCCGTGTTCGATTTTGGCCAGCACGAGGACATCACCTACATCGCCATGGAGCTGGCTGACGGGGGCACGTTGGCGGCGCAGATCGGGCAGCCAATGGCGCCTGCGAAGGCGATCCAGGTCCTCAAACCCGCCGCCCTGGCGATCGATTACGCCCACGAGGCCAAGGTCATCCATCGCGACGTTAAGCCCACCAACCTGCTGTTCGACGCCAGCGGCCGGCTGTTCTTGTCCGATTTCGGTCTGGCGCTGATGCGCGACGCCAAAAGTTCGACTTGGGGACAGGTGGTTGGCACGCCCTGGTACATGGCGCCCGAGCAATTTCGCAGTCAAGCGGAGCCCGCGTCCGACGTCTACGCGTTGGCGGTGACGCTCTTCCAGCTGCTCACCGGGCGCGTGCCGTTCGAGCGCGAGAACCCGCTGGCGGTCGCTCTGGCTCACCTCAGAGAGCCTGTCCCGCCGGCACGCCAATGGAACCCAGCCGTGACGGATCAGGTCGAGCGCGCGCTCCAGCGCGGGCTGGCCAAGAACCCGGGCGAGCGCTTCGGCCGGGCAATCGAGCTGCTGGCCGCCGTGGCCGAGGCTCTGCGACAGCCGGCGCTGAGCTCGGGCGCCGCGGCCGCGACCCAAGCTCCCCGGCCAGCTGCTGCCAGCCCGGCAGCACCGCCCGTGGCGGCAGGAGCCGTCGGTGCGCCGTCCTCTGCAACCGCTCCGCCGGCCCCCGCCAAGGCGGCAGCAGCGCCGGCGGCGCGCGACTCCCTCGGCGCGCCTCGCGTTGCCCGGCCAGCGCCCATGCCCGGACGGCAGGTATTCGAGTCCAAGCCGACCATCGAATGGGCTCGCGGCAACATCATGCTGCGCGACAACCGGAACGGCCGCCTGAACGTGACGGAGGAGCTCACCGAACTGACGCTGTCGCCGCCGAACCAGGCCCAGCTGCTGCTCATGCCCATTGGGGTGGTCCAAGAAGTCTGGGCTGAGCTGCGGTTCCAGGTAGCCCCCGAAGGAGGCTTGCTCGACCTCCTGTGGTTCGAAGGCACCACGCCGCAGTCCTACTGCCTGCGCATCGATACCCAGCAGGGCAGGCTCAGCATCGGCCTCGTCCCGGCCGCCGGCGCCGGCGAAGAGCGCTGGCTCGGCGCCCGCAACGCACCCCTGGCTCCCGGCACCGACCACACGGTCCTGCTGGTGGCCCGCAACGGCGCTATCGAGGCCTATCTCGACGGCAGAGAGCTGGCCGCCGTGAACGACACCACCCTCGACCGCGGCATGGTCCGGCTGCGCATGCTGCCGGCGGCGCAACCCTCGCCCTCGAAGGTGCTGCTGCGCCGCATCGCCTTCTACCGCCCGCCGGAATGAGCTAAACCAGCTCGTACTCCAGCAGCTGGAGTGGGGCCTGGGCGAAGGCTTTGCGGAAGCTGGCTTCGTCGGGGTAGTGGCCGGCCACGCGCCGGTAAGCGAGCTGAACGCGCAGCGGGCGCTGGTCGAAGGGATACGGCTCGAACGCTACCTTGCGGCCGGGATGAGGCGTCAAGCCTACTTTGATCTTGCGGCCGGCGTAATCGGTGGGCACAGGCTCGATGTAGTCCTCGACTGGCTCCTGGCAGCCGAAGTACAGGCCGAGCAGATCCCACACCTGCAGCAGGTGGTAGTTGACCCACAGGTCGGTCTGATTAAAGGACGGCTGCCGTTGCTTCTGACGCGCCTCTTGGGCAGTGGCGAAGACCTCGACGCTGGGCTGCAGCTGCCGGCTCATGCCGCCGGGATGATTGATCGTCTTGTAGCGCTCACGCCACAGCCCGGTGCGATGCATACTGACCAGCAGCCCTGAGTACGGATCGATGCTGCTGAGCCACTCGATGCACCACTGATATGCGCTCAGCTGGCGTTCCGTCGTGGGGATCTTGCGGAACTCGTAGGGCACGCCGTTTGCCGGATCGAAGGGGATATCCGGCTCCCAGTTCAAGTAGCCATAGTCGTGGAAAGTGGCCGCCCTCACCACCGATTCGTAGGGCTGCAGCGCGCTGAAGTCGGTGTTGCCCCAGTGCGCTGCCAGCTGGCCGACGAACTGTGAGTGGTCGGTCTGGCGGATGAGCGTCAGGCCGCCATCAGCGTCCTTTCGAACGATCATGCTGGCAGCATACTATGGCCTCATGAGCACAACGATCGCGTCCCCACTGAACGCGTTCAACTTGCGGCAATGGATCGAGGACAATCGGACGGCCTTCAGCGGGCCCGTGGCCAATAAAGAGGTCTTCCCCGAGTCGGAGTTCATCTTCCAGATCATCCGCGGGCCCAACGCCCGCAACGATTTCCACGTCGACCCGGGTGACGAGATCTTCTTCCAGCTCACCGGCACGATTCGGGTGGACGTGATGGAGGACGGCACGCGCAAGCAGAACATCGTGCACGAGGGCGACGTGCTGCTGGTTCCTGGCGGCGTGCCGCATTCGCCGCTGCGGCCGGCCGGCAGCTGGGGCCTGGTGATCGAGCGCAAGCGCCGCCCCGACGAGCTCGACGGCATCATGTGGTTCTGCAACCAATGTGACGCCAAGCTCTACGAGCGCAGCTTCCCGCTCACCAATATAGAGACGGAGATCCGCGCAGCGATCGAGGACTTCTTCGCGAACCAACAACACCGCACCTGCAAGGGCTGCGGCGCGGTCCTGGCTGTGCCCGGCGAGTTCACGTTGTAAGACTCGCTTTGTCATTCCGAGCAACGCGAGGAATCCGCGCTTCGTCGACGGATGCTTCACTGCATTCGGCATGACAAAGGGTCAGTCGATCCTGGGCTTGCCCTCCAGGTAGGTCGTCCCCTCCGTAAACCAGGTGGCGCGGTTCCAGGCGCCGGCGGTCAGCGCGCGGGCTGTTTCCGGGCTGGCGTTGAGCACCGCGTGGGGAGTGTCAGGCGGGATGCGGACCACCGATTCGGCTTCGGCCACGACGGTCTCGTCGCCGAGCTGCATGGTGAGCGAGCCCTCGGCCACAAAGAACACCTCCTCGATGGGATGGGTGTGCAGCGGTATGGACGAGCCCTGCTCCATCAGCAGCTCGCCCACGAATAGCGTCGTGACGCCGTGCTCGGTGGCCATCAGGTTGCGACCACGCATGCCAGGCCGGTTGGGGATGTCGCCTATCGGGCTTGCCGGGTGAATGTGCTGG
>DATGVV010000800.1:0-7079 GCA_035299885.1 Chloroflexota bacterium
AGCCTCGCCGGCGGCGTCCAGCGTGGCTCTGGCGGCCAGTGTAACAGCCCGGACGGGGGCTTGCGGCCCGCCAAAGCCCAGCCCCCCCAGGCCGCCAGACCAGCCCGTGGTCGCCATCGCGGCGACGCCGCACAGCATGGCCGCGATGCCGCCGCTGGCGGCGATCCTGCCTTTGGGGATGCTGCGATCGGCCGGCTTAAAGCCAGGTGGCGGCACCGACAGCCAGGGGCAGCGGCGGTGGGCGTCGGTCAGGCAGTAGTGGCGCTGATGGGCCACATCGATCTGGTCGCGCAGGGACCACAGGTGGCAGCGGTGGACCGGTGAAGGGTAGTCCTCATGGCGCTGCGCATCGCCCGCCATCCCAAGATGGCGGCAGACCTCGCGCGCCACCATCGGCGTAGCCACTCTGGTTGCCATCTGCTTGCGTCGGGTACAACGGGCCTCCCGCCAAAAAGTGTCAGGGGTCTAGGGAAGGACTAGACCGTTCGGGCTATGTGTTGCGGTTTGCCATGCGAGCCATTGCTCTTGCCATTGCCACCAGGCAACCCGTAGCTCGATTGCTTGAGCCAGATTTCGAGGTCGGCGACGGACATCGGCACGGCCATGTAGTAGCCCTGCGCCAGGTCGCAACCGAGATCCACGAGCTGCTCCCAGGCGTCCTGTGTCTCCACCCCTTCGGCCACGACCTCCAGCCCCAGATTATGGCCGAGGTCGATGGTCGAGCGAACGATGACGGCGTCGTTCTCGTTCGTGGCCATATCCCGCACGAACGACTTGTCGATCTTGATTTCTCGGACGGGCAAGCGCTTGAGATAGGCCAAGGACGAGTAGCCGGTGCCGAAGTCATCGATGCTGAGGTGCGTGCCAAGCTCGCTTAGGCGGGTCACGACGTCCATCGTTCGGGCGGGATTGGTCATCAGGGCGGTCTCGGTGATCTCCAGGCGCAGCATGTCGGCCGGCAGTTGCCAACGCTGCAGCAGCTCGGCGATCTGGTCCGGCAGCTGGGGGTCGTGCAGATTGCGCATGGACAGGTTCACGGCCACGCCGATCTTCAGCCCCGCGGCGCGCCACACCTGGCTCTGCTCCAGCACGGCCTTCAGCACCCACTGGCTGAGCGCCTTGATCAGGCCGGTCTGCTCCGCCAGCGGCACAAAATGGTCCGCGCCCATCAGCCCATGGTCGCGATGCTGCCAGCGAACCAAGGCCTCGACGTCAATCAGCTGCTGACTTCGCAGGCTGATCTTGGGCTGGTAGTGCATCACCAGCTCGTTGGCTTCGATACTTTGTCGCAGCTGGCTGCTCAGCGTTAGGCGGCTGGCACTGTGCTGGTCCAGCTCCATGGCGTAGACACTGAAGCCTTCACCATCCCGTTTAGCGGCGTACATGGCCACGTCCGCCCGGCGCATGACAGTCTGCACGTCCTCGCCGTGGTCGGGGTAGAGGACGATGCCCATGCTGCCCGAGATCGACAGCGATTGGCCTTCCACCACGAACGGCTCCTGCAGCGCCTCCAACAGCTTGGTCGCCGCCAGCTGCGCGGCCTCGACGTCCGTGCAGGTCGGCAGTAGGACGGCGAATTCATCGCCACCAAGCCGAGCCACGGTGTCCGACTCCCGCAGCGCGCCTCGCAAACGCGGACCGACTTGCTTGAGCAGCAGGTCCCCGTAATGGTGGCCAAACGTGTCGTTGACCTCTTTGAAGCGATCGAGATCGATGAGCAGCAACGCGAGCCGCCGATCCTCGCGCCGGCCAGTGAGAATGGCCTGCTCCAGACGGTCGTGCAGGAGGTTGCGATTGGGCAGGCCCGTGAGCGAATCGTGGAGCGCCTGGTGGGCCAAGGCTGCCTCGGCCTGCTTGCGCTCAGTGACGTCCTTGAGCATGGCGATGGCGCCTGCGAACTGGCCGGTCTCGCTCAGCAGCGGACTGCACGAGTTCAGCGCCCACAGCTCCTCGCCATCGCACCGCCGCAGCCGGACGTCGTACAGCATCCGGGTGCCCTCCTCGAGGTTGGCCAGCCGGCGCTCCCAATCGACCCGATCCGGCTCCTGCAGGATGCCGGTGAATGGCTGCCCCAGGAGATCGCTGGCGTCGCAGCCCAGCATTTCTGGTGCGCGCTGATTCAAGTACGTGATCCGCCCCTCCGCGTCGACGGCCACGATGGCATCGTTGGCCGTGTCGACGATGGTGCGGTAGCGCGCTTCGCTGTCAGCCAGGGCTCGTTCGGCCAGGCGCCGGGCAGCGCGCTCGCCCGCCTCGCGCAGCTCGCGCTCGATGGCCGGCAGCAGCCGCGCCAGGTTGCCCTTCATGACGTAGTCATGCGCGCCCGCCTTCATGGCCGCGACGGCAGTCTCCTCACCAATGGCGCCCGACAGAATGAGAAATGGGATATCCAGGTTGCGGTCGTGCAGCAGGCCTAATGCGCCAAGCGCGCTGAAATGGGGCATGTTGTAGTCGGACAGGATGACGTCCCACCCCTGCTGGTCCAGCGCCGCGGACATGTCATCGCGCGTTTGCACCAGCCGGTACTCCGGCTCATAGCCAGCGCGGCGAATCTCGATCAGCAGCAGCTCGGCGTCGTCTTCGGAGTCCTCGACAATGAGGACCCGCAGGCGTCGCGGGCTCGTGGTCACGGCCCGGCCTGCGTGGGCGGCTCGTTCAGCAGCAGCCAGAACAGTCCCAGCTGCCGCACGGCATCCGTAAACTCCACGAAGTCGACCGGCTTGCGGACGTAGCTGTTCGCGCCCAGGCGGTAGCCGGTGAGGATGTCCTCCTCTTCCTTGGACGAGGTCAGGATGACGACGGGGAGCAGGTTGGTCCGATCGTCCGACCGGATGCGCCTCAGAACCTCCAGGCCGTCGACCTTGGGCAGCTTCAGATCCAGCAGGATGACCTGCGGAATGAGATCTTTGGGCCGGCCGGCATGTGCGCCCTTGGCAAACAGCCAGTCGAGGGCTTCGGCACCGTCGCGGGCCACCACGATCTGGTTCGTGACGTTGTGCTTGCGCAGCGCGCGCAGCGTCAGCGCCTCGTCGTCCGGATTGTCCTCGACTAGCAAAATCACTTTAGTTCCCACGCCGGTCACTCCTAACACCCTGTCACGTAACTGCCTCAGCAAGCTGCAGCGCCTGATCGCGCTCCGTCGCGGAGGGCGCGACGTCCGCACGCGGCGCTGATTCGCCCAATGTGAAATAGAAGGTGGCGCCCTGCTCGGGCGCGCCCTCCGCCCAGGCCTTCCCGCCGTGGCGCCGCACGATCCTCTGGACCGTGGCCAGCCCCACGCCGTTGCCCTCAAACTCCGCCAGGTTGTGGAGCCGCTGAAAGACGCCGAACAGCTTGGCGGCATAGGCCATGTCGAAGCCCGCGCCATCGTCGCGGACGTAGTAGGTTGGCATGCCCTCGTCCATGCTGGCTCCGAACTTGATCCGGGCGTTGTCGTGCTTGGATGTGAACTTCCAGGCATTGCCCAGCAAGTTAGCCAGCACGATCCGAATGAGCTGCGGGTCAGCATCGGCCACCACGCCTTCGGCGATCACTTGGGTGATCGCCCGGCTCGGCTCGTGCTGACACAGGTCGGCCAGGATCTCCTCGGCCATGGCGCTGAGATCGACCGACCCCCGGCGCATGTCGGCCCGCGTCAGCCGCGACAGCTGCAGCATGTCGTCAATCAGCTGCGACATGCGCTGTGAAGCGCCTCGAATCCGCTGCAGATAGCTGCGAGCTTCGGGGGCAAGCGTCGCGCTGAAATCCTCTATCAGCACCTGGCTGAAGCCGTCGACACTGCGCAGCGGCGCCCGAAGATCGTGCGACACGGAGTAGCTCAAGGCCTCCAGCTCCTGGTTAGCCACCTGCAGCTGCGTTGTCCGATCGGCCACCATCCGCTCCAGCTCAGCATTCATGTCGCGCATCTCGAGCTTGGAGCGGGCCTGCTGGAAGGCTTCCGTCGAAACGACGCCGCCGGCCGCGCCTGCGAAGAAGATGTACGCGATCCGGACCAGCAGGTCGCCTTCGTGTCCCGGAAGCTGGCCCAGCAGCACGATGAGGCCGGCGTAAGCCGCCGAGTACAAGCCGGCTGTGACCATAGCCCAGCGGTAGCTGTAGCGAAAGGCGACAGCGACGATCGAGACGTACCACAGCACGAAGAAGGGCGAGTCCCAGCCACCGGTGGCGTACACCCACAGCGCGATCAGCACCGCATCCAGTGAAGACGTGAAGCAGGCGTGGAGCATCGCCGGGAAACGGCGGTAGGGCTGCGCCACCACCACGAACAAGCTATACGCCAGCGCGACGCCGACGAGCGTATACGCCAGCCACACCACGTGCCCAACGTGGCTCAGGACGGTGGGGTACGCCAGGCTGTTGAACACGACGATAGCCAGCCGAATTCCAGCGCTGTTCTTCTCGGCCGAATAGACCTTCTCGCGCTGAGCGACGTCGTCCGTCTGGCGCGTCCGCAGGAGGGCCCCGTCCATGCCGGCCCAAGCGTACGCGATCTGGGACCAACCTGCCAGCCTGCGCCTGATACTGGCCCGTTTGTCGGACGCAGAAGTACTACCTAGCGGTGTACGCTGGTGGCCATGCTGCGCCGCGAGGATGCCCGGCTGCTGACCGGCGGCGGGCAGTACGTGAGCGACCTAAACGCACCCGGGCTGCTGGTGGCGGCGATCCTGCGCAGCCCGCACGCCCACGCCCGCATCCGATCGGCCGATCTCAGCGCGGCTCGCGCTTGCCCCGGCGTGCTCCTAGCGCTCAGCGGCGGCGATCTGGCCGAGGTGCTTCCTCTGCCGGACGCCAGCGCCAACAGCACTCAACGCTGGCTCAGCCGGGTCAAGCCCCGGCTGCAGTACCCCCGCCAGCGGGCTTTGGCGCTGGACGAGGTGCATTATGTCGGCCAAACGGTAGCAGTGGCGGTGGCCCACGATCGCTATGCCGCCGAGGACGCACTCGACGTCATGGAGATTGAGTACGAGCCGCTGCCGGCAGCGTTCGATCTGCTGGAATCAGCCGCTCCGGGGGCAGCGCTGGCCCACGAAGAGCTGCCAGACAACCTGCTGTTCGAGTTCCGCCTCCAGAAAGGAGAGGCTCCCGAAGCGCCCCACCGTCTGAAGCGACGCTTTCGCAGCCGCCGCAACGCCGCCGTGCCGATGGAGGGCCGCGGCGCGCTGGCCATCCCGGACGTCCGCACCGGCGCGCTGACGCTGTACTCCGGCTGCCAGCAGCCCCACCTTCTGCGCCGCGTGATCGCTTTCTGCCTGGGAATCACCGAGAGCATGGTGCGCATCGTGGTTCCCGACGTGGGCGGCGGGTTTGGTGGGAAAAACGGCGCCTATCCCGAGGACGTGCTGGTGACCTACCTGGCTCGCCGGCTGGGCCGGCCCGTGAAGTGGGTCGAGGACCGGCGCGAGAACCTACTGGCTATGAACCAGGCGCGAGACCAGATTGTCGACGCTACCGTTGCGTTTGACGGCAGCGGCCGCATCCTGGCCGTTGAGGCCGAGCAATGGCTGGACAGCGGCGCCTACCATCCCCTGGGGCCGGTGGTCACCTACCAGACGGCCACCCATCTGCTGGGGCCATACGACGTGCCGCACATGGCCTTCAGCGGGCGATCGGTGGCTACGAACAAGGCGCCGAACGCGCCGTACCGCGGCGCGGGCCGGCCGGAGGCCACATTCATCATGGAAACGCTGGTCGACTTGGTAGCCCGCGAGCTGAAGCTCGATCCGGCCGAGGTCCGGCGCCGGAACCTGATCGCCCGCGGCAGCATGCCCTACAACGCCACCATTCCGTTCCGGGACGGCGCCGACGTGGTCTACGACAGCGGTGACTTTGCCGAGCTGCTGCGGCAGGTGCTGGAGGCGGCCGATTACAAGGGCCTGCGGCGCCGCCAGGCCGACCTGCGCCGGGAGGGCCGGCTCCTCGGGATTGGCTTGGCCATCTACGTTGAGGCGACAGGCACGGGGCCGTTCGAGGGCGCCACAGTGGCTATCGACGGCGCCGGCAGCCTGGTGCTAACAACCGGCGCATGCTCCCAGGGCCAGGGCCACGAGACGTCGCTGGCCCAGATCGTGGGCGAGCTGTGGCGCGTCCCGGCGGATCGAGTGACGGTGCTGCTGGGCGACACGGGGCGGATTCCATACGGCGCCGGGACCTATGCCAGCCGCACGCTGCAATTGGTCTCGGCGGCGGCCGTGGAAGCCACCAGCCGGCTGCAGGACAAGCTTCGGCGCGTCGCCGCCGGGCTGCTGGAGGCCAACCCGGCTGACCTCGACCTGGATCTCAACGGCTGCCGCTTAGAAGTGCGAGGCGATCCGGCGCGCGCTATCCCTCTGGCGCAGGTGGTCCAGGCCACCGGCCCAGGCTGGGGCCGGGTGGGGTCCGATGAGGCCGGCCCGCAAGCCACCGCCTACTACGCGCCGGAGCAGCAGGAGTGGGCCAGCGCTGCGCACCTGGCGGTGGTGGAGGTCGATTCCGAAACGGCAGCCGTGACCATCGAGCGCTACATCGTCTGCCACGACGCGGGGCGGATTGTGACGCCGGTGTTGGCCGATGGTCAGGTGGTCGGCGGCGTGGCGCAGGGTCTGGGCGGCGCCATGCTGGAGGAGTTCGTGTACGACTCGGACGGCCAGCCGCTGACCGTCAGCCTGATGGACTACCTGGTGCCCGGCGCTGTGGAGGCTCCGGACATCGATGTGCTGCACATCGAATCGCCCAGCCCCGTGCATCCACTCGGCATCAAGGGTCTGGGTGAAGGCGGGACGGTGGGCGCGCCGGCGGTCATCGCCAACGCTCTGGCAGATGCGCTCGGTGCGGAGGTGCTGGACCTGCCGATCACGCCGGAGCGGATTTTCGCCCTATTGGCTGGCTAGATCGGCCAGCACGGCCTGGGCGCAGTTATGGCCGGGCGCGCCGCAGATGCTGCCGCCCGGGAAGGTGCAGGCCGCGGTCAGGTACAAGCCGGCAATTGGCGTGCGGTAGTTGGCCAGCGGCGGGATGGGGCGCAAATTGCCCTCCTGTGACAGGACGTGGCCAATGCCCATGATGTTGCCGTGCTCGAACATCAGGTTGTAGGCCTCAATGTC
>DATGVV010000801.1:0-6682 GCA_035299885.1 Chloroflexota bacterium
CCCTCTTTTGGCAGGCTGATCAGGCCTTGACAGGCGATCGGCAGCTGTCGATCGAAGCCGGCGGGCAGGTGCTGACGTCAGGGACGCTGCTTCCGCGGCATGCGACGTCGACATGGCGGGCTGGGGATCGATACCGTGATCAGCACCGGCTCAAGCTGCCTCCGGGTGATGCGGAGCTCGTGGTGAGGATGAATGGGGAGGCTGTGGGACTCACTCGAATCCGCGTTCGTTAGCTTCCCTCTCCCTAACCCTCTCCCAGAGGAGAGGGGATGTACGGGAGGGATGATGGCATAGTTCTGGCGTCCTGAGCCTGCGATGCGTTATCTCGCGCTGGCTTGCGACTATGACGGGACGCTGGCCAAGGATGGACGAGTCGCAGCGGCGACGCTGAAGGCGCTCGAGCGGCTGCGCGAATCCGGGCGCCGGCTGATCCTGGTCACGGGGCGCGAGCTGGAGAACCTGATGAGCGTCTTCGGCGAGATAGGGCTGTGCGATATCGCCGTGCTCGAGAACGGGGCGCTGATCTACCGGCCTGGCGATCGCTCGACGAAGCTGCTGGCCGAAGCTCCGCCGGAGACGTTCGTGGAGCTGCTGCGCCAGCGGGACGTGGCGCCGCTGTCGACGGGCCGCGCCATCGTAGCCACCTGGGAGCCGCACGAGACCACCGTCCTGGAAGCGATACACGAAATGGGGCTGGAGATGCAGGTCATCTTCAACAAGGGCGCGGTGATGGCCCTGCCGTCGGGCGTCAATAAGGGCACCGGGCTTTACCACGCCCTCGACGAATTGGAGCTGGCGCCTCACAACGTGGTTGGCATAGGCGACGCTGAGAACGATCATGCCTTCCTGGCGTGCTGCGAGTGCGCCGTGGCGGTCGACAACGCCCTGCCGGTGCTGAAGGAGCGGGCTGACCTGGTTACCAAAGGCGCCCGCGGCGCGGGTGTGGTGGAGCTCATCGAACGGCTGCTGACGAACGATCTCATCGATCTCGAGCTGTCGCGGCACAACATCCTCATCGGGACCAGCCCGAGCGGGGAGGAATCCTGGGTCCATCCATACGGCAGTCGCGTGCTGGTTGCGGGGCCATCTGGCAGCGGCAAGTCGATGTGCACCACGGCGCTGCTTGAGCGTCTGGCGGAGCACGGCTACCAGTTCTGCCTGGTCGACCCCGAGGGCGACTACGAGGGCTTCGAGTCCACTGTCCGGCTGGGCGACTCCGAACGGGTGCCGAGCATCGACGAGGTGCTGCAGGTCCTGGCGCGGCCGAACCAGAGCGTCATCGTCAACCTGCTGGGCATCAAGTTGGAGGATCGGCCGCAGTTCTTCACCACCTTGGCGCCACGGCTGGTTGAGCTAGGGCTGCGGACCGGCCGTCCGCACTGGTTGGTCATCGACGAGGCGCACCACCTGCTGCCGGTGCAGCGGACACAGGCATCGGCCACGCTGCCGAACGATTTTCAGGGCGTAATGCTGGTGACCGTGCACATCGACCGCGTGGCGCCAGCGGCGCTGGAGCCGGTAACGACGGCGATCGCGGTCGGCGGGGGCGCCGATCGCACGCTGCGCACCTTCGCCAAGGCCGTTGGCGAGCCCTCGCCGGCACCGGTGCACAATCACCTTGGCCCGGGCGAAGTGGCCGTGTGGCACCGCGTCAGGGGCTCGTCGCCGGTCAAGATCAAGCTCGAGCCAGCCAGCGCGGATCACCGCCGCCACAAACGCAAGTACGCCAAGGGCGAGCTGATGGATGAGGAGTGCTTCTACTTCCGCGGACCTGAGCACAAGCTCAACCTGAAGGCGCAGAACCTCGTTATCTTTGCCCAGCTGGCCCAAGGCATCGACGACGAGACCTGGCTGCACCACCTGCGACAGGGCGACTACTCGCGCTGGTTCGAGCGGGCCATCAAGGACGATCAGCTGGGCGCCGACGCAGCCGAGATCGAGCAGGACGAAGACCTCTCGGCGGAGGAAAGCCGGCGCCGCATCCTGGCTGCGATCGAGGAACGCTATACGCTGCCAGCCTGATTCTCGCATGTCATCCTGAGCGCAGCGAAGGACCTTTTCGTCCCAACCGGGAAGGTCCTTCGTCGCCACGGCTCCTCAGGATGACAAGGAAGCCGTTAAGATCGGCCAAGCATGGCGGGCATCGCTGAAAGCTTTTTGCGCTTCTACCAGCTGGAGGTCGTAGCCAACGCGGCTCGCTTCCTGACCGGCATCGTCGAGGCCATCCTGATCGTGGCGGTAGTGATGTTCATCGGCCGCCGCATGCAGGCGGCCTGGCGATCGGGCCGCCTGGCGCGCACCACGAGCGTCAACCTCGGCATCCTGATCGGCCGGCTGAGCTACCTCACGGCGCTGGCCCTCGGCCTGATCTGGGTCGCCTACATCTTCGGCGTCCAGATCAGCGGACTCCTGACGTTCCTCGGCGCGCTCAGCCTGGCGATCACCTTTGCCCTGCAGGACGTCCTCAAGAACCTCGTGGCCGGCCTGTATCTGCTGTGGGAGCGGCCGTTCATCATTGGCGACTCAATCCAGGTGAAGGACGTCACCGGCAAGGTGGAGGACGTGCAGGTCCGGACCACGCTCCTGCGCTCCGATACTGGCCAGCTGATCGTGGTGCCCAACGCGGTGCTATTCACCGAGATCGTCACCAACCGGCGGCTGGAGATGCCGGAGCCCGAGACCCCGGGGCAAACGGCGTGATCGCCCCGCCTCGGTAAACTCGGCGGGGACCCCAAAAATGAAAGTCGGCATCCTGGGCGGGACGTTCGACCCCATCCACTATGGCCACCTGGTGGCCGGCGAGGAGGCGCGCTGCGCGCTGGGCCTGGAGCGGGTGCTGTTCGTGCCCTCGGCGCGGCCGCCGCACAAGCTCGAGTACCCAGTTTCGCCGGCAGACCGGCGCGTCGAGATGGTGCGGCTAGCCATTGCCGACAATCCCCAGTTCGAGCTGTCCACGGTTGAGCTGGACCGATCCGGCTACTCGTACACGGTGGATACCGTGGCGGAGCTGCAGCAGCAGCTAGGCTCTGAGGCCCAGCTGTACTTCATCTTGGGCGAGGATGCCCTGGCCGACCTGCCGGCCTGGCACCAGCCGAAGAAGCTGCTGGAGCTGTGCGAGCTGATCGCCGTCAACCGGCCGGGCTACCACTCGTTCAGCCTGCGCCTGCTGGAGCGGCAGCTGCCTGGCGTGGAGAACCGCGTACACTCGCTGCGCATCCCCGAGCTGGCGATATGGTCAACCGAGCTGCGGGCGCGTGTAGCGAGCGGGCTGCCAATTCGCTACCTGCTGCCCGACACCGTGCACGATTACATCTACGAGCAGGGGCTGTATCTCAACGGGCAGCAGCAGCCGCCAGACCGGCCGGCCGCGTAACCATCTCGCGCTTGAAGACTTCGCCGAAACGCGCCACGAAGCGCTCCCCCACTTGCCGCGGTGAAGGGACAGGCGAGAGCAGGCGTTCCATCGAGGTGACGCCCTTGCCGACAATGCCGCAGGGGACGATGTGCTCGAAAAAGCGCATGTCCGTGATGACGTTGAGGGCGAAGCCGTGCAGCGTCACCCACTCGCTGATCTTCACGCCGATGGCGCAGATCTTGTCCTCGCCTACCCATACGCCGGGAAATTCCGGCTCGCGGCCCGACTCGATGCCAAAGTCGGCCAGGGTGCGGATGATCGCCTGCTCGAGGCGACGGACGTAGCGCGGGACGTCGCGCTCGCTCTCCTCCAGGTAGAGGATGGGATAGCCAACCAGCTGGCCAGGGCCGTGATAGGTCACGTCGCCGCCACGGTCACTGTGGACGAGCTGCGCGCCGGCGGCCAGGATGGCCTCATCGCTGGACAGCACATTGGCTGTGCGGCCGCGGCGGCCCAAGGTGAACACGGGCGGGTGTTCCAGCAGCAGCAGCTGGTCCGGGATTTGGCCGGCGGCTCGCTGGTGGACCAGGCGCAGCTGGATGTCCCAGGCATCTTGGTAGTCGATCAGCCCCAGCCAGCTGACTTCGCAGGAGCGCTCCATTGCTCTGCCTCAACGATATACTCGACCGACAGAGGATGCCCAAATCGCGCAACCGGAGCCGGGCGCCCTCCCGGCCAGCGGAGCACTACACGCAGCGTCCGTGGGTCAAATGGCTGGCAATCATCCTTCCGGCGTTTCTCGTGGCCGGCCTGCTGTTGGGCATGTTCAGCGTGGCCCTGGCGCCGTCGGTGAAATAACGGACGCCGCCGAGATCGCCCGCGCCGCGGTTGACGCCGCGGCTAACAAGAAGGCCGACGACATCGTGCTGCTGGACATCCGCGACGTGGCGGCCATGGCCGATTACTTCGTCATCTGCAGCGCCTCGACCGACCGGCAAGTGAAGGCCGTGGTGGAGGGCATCGAGGAGGAGCTGCGCCAGGACGGCGTGCGGCCCGTGCACGTGGAAGGCGATCAGGGCTCGGGCTGGATGCTGGTCGATTTCGGTGACGTGGTGTGTCACGTGTTCAAGCCAGCCGAGCGGGAGTATTATCGGCTGGAAGATCTGTGGCAGGGCGCGAAGACACTCGTACGGATGCAATAGGCCACGGCCGCTGGCACGACCGGCACTTCGTGGCGGGCATCATCTCCAGCAGCCTGGCGGGCATCGTCCTGGGCATTGTGCTGGGCTTGATCGCACCGCACGACGCTGTGCCGCGGTTCCTTCGCACCTTGCGTATCCTGCTGCGCCGCGAGCATCCGCGTTGGGAGATGCTGACGCAGTAGGCTCGCAACTTGCGTCGCTTATCCAACCATGATCCTTCCGCGCAGCAGCGGCGTGCTGCTCCACGTAGTGTCGCTCCCCGGTGGGCAAGGCATTGGCGACATGGGGCCAGAGGCGTATCGCTTCGTTGACTGGCTGGCCGCGGCGGGTCAGCAGGTCTGGCAAATACTGCCGCTTGGGCCAACCGGCTTCGGCAACTCGCCCTACGCTTGCAGTTCGGCCTTCGCCGGCAACCCGGACCTGATCTCGCTGGAGCGCCTCGTGGACGAGGCTTTGCTGGACGCCAGCCAGCTCGAACACCAGCTGCCGCAGGATTACGTCGACTACGAGAACGTCCACAATCTCAAGCGATGGGCGCTGGGCGAAGCCTTTCAGCGCTTCGCGGGCGGCCAAGAATTCGACGACTTCTGCCGCCGAGCCGCGTACTGGCTGGACGACTACGTCCGGGTCGAGGCGCTTGGCGACGAGGCGATGGGACAGCTGCTGCGCTTCCAGCAGTTCGAGTTCGATCGGCAGTGGTCGGCGCTGCGCCGCTACGCCAACGAGCGGCAAGTGCGCATCGTAGGCGACGTGCCCGTGTTCGCGGCGGATCGGGGAGTGGACGTGCGCGCCCATCCGAAGCTGTTCTACCTGGACGACCAGGGCCGGCCGACGCACGTGGCCGGCGTACCGCCCGACCTGTTCAGCGAGACTGGCCAGCGCTGGGGCAACCCACTCTACAACTGGGAGGTCATGGCCGCCGGTGGCTACACCTGGTGGCGGGACCGCATGCGGCGCACCCTAGAGCTGGTGGACGTGGTGCGGATCGATCACTTCCGCGCCTTCGCCGCCTATTGGGCGGTGCCGGCCAGCGAGAAGACCGCCGAGCGAGGCGAATGGCGGCAGGGACCGGGCGCCAAGCTGTTCCACGAGATCGGCCGCGAGCTGGGGCCGCTGCCTATCGTGGTTGAGGACCTGGGCCTGATCACTAGTGACGTCATCGCGATGCGCGACGAGCTTGGCTATCCGGGCATGAAGGTGCTGCAGTTCGCCTTTGACGGCAATCCGGATAATCCCTATCTGCCGCATAACTACAGCACCGAGTGGATGGTGTACACCGGCACCCACGATAACGACACCACCGTGAGCTGGTACCAGCAGCTGCCGGACGGCGATAAGCACGCGCTGCGACGGTACCTGGGCACCGACGCCGGCGATGTGGCCTGGGACATGATCCGGCTCGCCGCGGCCTCGGTGGCGCGCATTGCCGTCTTCCCGGCGCAGGACCTGCTGTCGCTGGGGGCCGAAGCGCGGTTCAATTTCCCGGGTACGGCGCATGGCAACTGGAGCTGGCGGCTGTGGCCGGGGGCGCTCGGCGATGAGCTTGCCGGGCGCTTCCGAGAGCTGACCGGCTACTACAACCGGCTGCCGCGACAACCGGCAGGCGAACCCGAGCCGGTCAGGGACTACCCATTCGGGACAGTTGCAATTAACAGCGGGCTCTAGGCAGCGTCGACCACCACCGTCACGCGCCAGGCCCGGATGAAACGCGGGCAGACCTGGCCCGGAGCACACGATGGGCGATCGGTGGCGCTGAGGGTGGCAGTGCCTGCCCCGGCTGCTCGGAAGCCATTGGCAGTGACGCCCGGACCGGCGGGGGGATTGGCCGCGGGGGCAAGCACAGCCGGGTCAGGCGGCTGAATCACCCATTTGTCCATGCCGGCGTCGGCCTGGAGGATCACGTTGACCGTGGCGCCGAGCTTCACATGAAAGGTCTTGCCCTCATCGGCAATGGTGATGGTCAGCACGGCCGGTGAGGCGGGCGCCGGGGCGCTGGGCGGCGCTGGAGACAGCGAAGGCGGCGCGGGGCTCGGCGGCGGAGTTGGCGGGGGCGAGCTCGGGATTGGCGGCGCCGGGCGGGGGCTGGCGGGTTCGGGCGCGGCCTCGGTGCTGCTCGCCGGGCTGG
>DATGVV010000802.1:0-5073 GCA_035299885.1 Chloroflexota bacterium
AAAGCGATTACTTTTACGACCCAGCGGGCAACCGTATCCAGCTCGTCTGCTGGGCGAAGCGGCCAGCCAAGTAGTTGCCGCTGCTGCTGACCACCTCGGAGGTCGAGCCGCTGCTCGATCTCCGAGGGGCCGTGGCCGTGCTCGAGCGCACGTACCATTATCAAGCGCGGGGTCAGCTCGATCAGTCGCCTCCACTGCGGCTGATGGGCCGCAAGGTCCGCCTGGTGGCTGGAGGCCTGCCGGCCGACGATCGCGTCGGTATCCGCCTGAGCGTCGGCTCCGGTGGTGAGGGCGCCCTGGGCCTGCTGTTTGCCAACTCCGGCGAGCTCCTGGCGATCATGGGTTACCCGTTCAGCGAGCTGCGCCTGAGCGCCACGCTGGCGCTGGCCATCGATCGCCTGGCTGGGCCGCGCGTGAAGCGCGTCGGGCTGATCGGCAGCGGCCGCCTGGCGCCGCACGCCTTACGCGGTGCTGTGGCGGTCCGACCCATTGAATCCGTTGCGGTGTTCAGTCCAACGGCCGGGCACCGCGAAGCATTCGCTGCTCGCGAGTCGCGCCGAATGGGCATGCCTGTTGAACCGGTTTCCAGTCCGGAGGAAGCCATCGACGGAGCTGACGTGGTGCTGGTGAGCACAGAACTCGCCCAGGCCAACACTGCTGGGCCGCTGGCTGCAGTCCGAGCTTTCCGTGTTTGGCTGCGGCCGTCCCAACGAATTCGACGACGACGTGTACTTGCGGGCGGGCCTCATCGTGGTGTCCAGCAGGCTGCACGAGCAGGACTACTACGACACACAGCTCGACCGGCCCCTCATCCGGCTGGCTGCCGATGGCAGGCTCGACTGGCAGCATGTGGCCGAGTTAGGTGAGGTGGTCACGGACCAGATTCAGTGGCAGGGCATGCCCGTCTTCCGCGAATCTCAAGGCGGATACAGCGACGTAGCGCTGGCCTCGTGGGTTTACGAGCAGGCGCTCGAGAAGGGCCTCGGTGAGGAGTTCAGTTTCGCGGGCGCAGGCCGAGAGTAGCGTCGCGCGTCAGCTCCATCTGCTTGGCCAGATCGAACTTACCCCGCCATGCGCCGTTCGCGGTCGATCTTGACGATGCGCATGAAGTACTCCTCGGAGTCCACGTAGTAGGGATTCCGCTTGATGTACTTGCCCACGACGGCCAAGGGGTGCAGCTTGAGCAGCTCGACCACGATCTCGCCGGCCAGCTTGGCGTAGTTGTACTGGACGACGATGACTACGGGCGAGTTCTGGAAGGTGAACACCGCGTCGGAGGCGGCCTCGTATTTCAGCACTTGCGAGGGCGTGGCTGAGCCTTCGGTGACCCACGACATGTCCAGCGCGCCGCGCGCCGCGCTCCAGCCCTCCTTCACCGCCTTGGCGATGAAGCTCTGGTGGTGCGACAGCACGAAGTAGGGGTCGAAGCGCTTGTTCTGGAAGAACTCCTCGCGTTGATCGATTAACACCAGCTGGCCGCGCTCGATGGCGGCTTCGATGTCGACGTCGAGCTGCTCGCAAGCCGCCCGGATCTCGGCCACCACGTCAGGCTGGCCGGCGTAGAAGCACTTCTCGTTATTCTGCAGACCCGTGTGGATGAGCGACGCAGCAACGTTCACGACTTCAGAAGTCTTGTTGTACAGCTGGCAGATGTGGGAGCCCTGCTTGATGTGCTCCGTTTTGCCTTCTATCTGAAGTTCCAAGTTGCTACGCCCACATTACTTTACTTCAGAAACCGTACTCCGCGTTAGGCCCCGAGCTCCTGCTTGACGAGGGGGATGATTTCCTCGAGTGTTCCGGCCACAGGCACGCCGGCCTTCTCCAGCGCGGCGATCTTGCCCGCGGCGGTGCCGGTTGAGCCTGAAATGATGGCTCCGGCGTGGCCCATGCGCTTGCCGGGAGGCGCATTGCGGCCGGAGATGAAGCCGACGGCCTTCATCTTGCTGCCCTGCAGGAACTCGGCGGCGGATTCCTCGTCCGAGCCGCCGATCTCGCCGATCATGACGGTCACGCGCGTGTCGGAGTCCTTGTCGAACAGCTGCAGCGCGTCCAGGTGCTTGGTGCCGATGATTGGGTCGCCGCCGATGCCGATACAAGTCGTCTGGCCCAGGCCGGCGCGGGTCAGAGCATCGACCACCTCGTACGTCAGCGTCCCGGAGCGGGAGATGAGGCCTACGTTGCCCACGCTGAACAGCATGTTGGGCATGATGCCGATCTTGCATTTGCCGCCCGGGGTCGTGATGCCCGGACAGTTGGGACCAATCAGCCGCGTGTCGGAGCCCTTCATGTAGCGGGCCACGCGCACCATGTCCAGGATGGGGATGCCTTCGGTGATGCACGACACCAGCGGCACGCCCGCTGCAACCGCCTCCAGGATGGCGTCGGCGGCGAATGGCGGCGGCACGAATATGGCCGAGGCGTTGGCGCCGGTTCTGGCCACGGCCTCGGCAACGCTGTCGAACAGCGGCACGCCCTCATGCTCGCCGCCGCCCTTGCCAGGCGTGACACCGGCCACGACGTTCGTGCCGAACAAGCGCATCTGGCCGGTGTGGAACGAGCCCTCGCGCCCGGTGATGCCCTGGACCACAACCTTCGTGCTGTTATCGACGAGAATGCTCATCGTGTTCCCTCTCCCTCTGGGAGAGGGCTAGGGTGAGGGCGAAGGTGCGGCGCCTTCATGCGGCCTTCCGGGCCAGCTCGACGGCTTTGCGCGCGCCCTCCGGCGCCGTGGCGGAGGGGATGAGCTTGCTGCCGTCCAGCAGTTTCAGCCCGGCCTCTGCTTCAGTGCCGGCCATTCGGACGATGATGGGCACTCGCACGTCCAATGTGGCAGTGGCTTCCAAGATGCCCCGAGCCACCTCGTCGCCGCGGGTGATGCCGCCAAAGATGTTGATCAGGATGGCCCTCACCGCGGGGTCGAGGAGCACCATGTCGAGCGCATTGCGGACCACGTCGGCCCGCGCGCCGCCGCCGATGTCCAGGAAGTTAGCCGGCTTGCCGCCAGCCTGGTTGATAATGTCCAGCGTATTCATGCACAGTCCGGCGCCGTTGCCGATCATGCCGATGTCGCCGCCCAGATGGACGTAGGTCAAGCCCCGCCGGTGGGCCTCGGCTTCCAACTCGTCCTCCTCAGAGGCATCGGCATACACCGCCAGCGCTTTCTGGCGGAACATGGCGTTATCGTCGACGTCGAATTTGGCGTCGGCGGCGATCACCTGCCCATCGGCAGTGACCACCAGCGGGTTGATTTCGACCAGGCTGGCGTCGGTCGAAACGTAGACCTCGTACAGCTTCTTGATAATCGTGCCAATCTCCCTGCTCCGGGTCGCATCAAGGCACGCGGAGCCCACGAAGTCCCGGATCTGGAAATCCAGCGGGCCGAAGGCGATGTCCACCGGCATGCGCACGATCTTGTCGGGGTGGCTGGCCGCCACTTCCTCGATGTCCACGCCACCCATGGCGCTGCAGATGCCGATGATGTGCTGGCTGTCACGGTCGAGCGTGAAGCTGAGGTAGTACTCCTTCTCGATCGGCAGCGCCTGCTCGACCAGCACCTGCTTGACCAGGAACCCCTTGAGGCTCATGCCAACCATCTGCCGGCCAATCTCACGCGCCGCCGCGGGGCTGTCGGCCAGCTTGACTCCGCCGGCCTTACCGCGCCCGCCAACGTGGACCTGCGCCTTGATCACCACGCGCCCGCCGATCTCGCGCGCAATCGCCTCGACCTCGTCCTCGGTCTCGGCCGCCTTGCCGCGCGGCACCGGCAGCCCGTACGACGCGAACACCTGCTTGGCCTGGTATTCGTACAGCTTCACGAGGACATTCTACGGGGAGGGGGCGGATATCATCCCTCCGGGATGCCTCGATTTATCGAGCGGGCGGACGTCGATCCCGGAGGGATCGTCGACAGCAAAGAACTGCCGGTGCCGCTGCCGTATGGGCTGACGCCGCGAGATTTCTTCCGAACAGTCGAGGATGTCCACGACCTGCTTCACGACGTCAATCGGTTGCTGTATAGCCGCCAATACGAACGCTTGGAAGAGCTGCTCGATCGCGCCGGCTTTTCGGGGTTGATCAGTCGAACGGTTGCCAGTCGACTCGCACGCGCAAGCCGTTCGCTCGTAGTGAATCAGTTTCACAACGGCTATCCCGATCTGCTCGCGCGCGGTCAATACGCCCGTGACTCAGTGCAGAGAGGTGAGGGCGGACTCGAAGTTAAGGCCAGCCGCAATGCTTCCAGTTGGCAGAGCCACGGACCACGAGCAGGATGGTTCGTCGTGGTTCAGTTCCGACTTGACGAGCGAACGGAGATCGCCACGCAGGACCTGGAGCCCACTCGGATCGTTGCCGTCGTGGTGGCCGAACTGACGCTTGACGATTGGTCCTGGCAGCCCGCGAGAGAGGGTCACATCCGGTCAGGCACGGCCACCGTCCGGCCATCGGGAGCGCTGAAGCTTCGGCAAGGCGCCGTCTGGGTCGACCCGAACTACAAGCAAGAGCACGAGAGGCTGCGCGAGATCCTCAGGCGTCGAATCCTAAAGCAGTCGCTCTAGCTCCCCTATTTCCTGCTGACTAGCGTCGAGTTCGATAGTCTGCAGTGGGTACTGAACAGGTGCCACAGGATACAGTCGTGCCAACTTCGGGATTGACTCGGTCGCCAGGTCAAAGTAGGTCTTGTCTATTTCAATGCCAGTACCAGTGATCCCTGTGGCCTCACACGCTGCGAGCGTCGTGCCGCAGCCTGCGAAGGGGTCCAGAATTGTGCCCTCCCCAAGAGGCAGAGCCGCCGTGATGATCCGGCGGAGAAAGTTCTGAGGCTTGACGCTAGGATGTGGTGCGATTTTCCTCTCCCGCTCGGGGGTCTGCGTGCTGGGCATGATATCCAGGAAGGGAGTGTCTGCCGAGAGGCGCCGTAGTCCACCGGTCTGCCAGCGCCTGAGGTTTGCTGCGACCGTGGAACACTCGAGCGGTCGGCGATACAGGCCCCACGGTTCCCAGCAGCTGCGTGGCATGGTGCTGACGCAGGCGAATTCTGTATGAGCTCCCTTCGGGCGATCACCGCCTCGGAATGTT
>DATGVV010000803.1:0-9897 GCA_035299885.1 Chloroflexota bacterium
AAGCAGGGCCAGTACGAGCCGCTGTCGCTGGAGCGCGAGTTGATGATCATCTTCGCCGGCATCAACGGCTACCTGGACGATGTGGACGTGGACAAGGTCCGGACGTTCGAGCAGGCCTTCTACCGCTACATGGATGCGAGCCACCCCGAGATCGGCAAGAAGATCGCCACCGAGAAAGCACTTTCGCCGGACATCGAGCCGCAGCTGCGCGCTGCCATCGACGAGTTCAAGAAGTCGCAAACGTTTTGACTGAGTCGTTAGTCGTTAGGCGTTAGATGGCTACTCTTCGCGACATTCGCCGGCGGATTCGATCCGTCCGCAATGTTTCCTTGATCACCAAGGCCATGGAGACCGTCTCGGCTTCCCGCCTACGCCGGGCACAGGAGCGTGTGGTGGCCAGCCGGCCGTACGTGCACAGCCTGGAAGAGGTGCTGGCGGATCTGGCCGGCGTGTCGACTGAGGGCGACGTGCCGGCGCTGTTGGCGGTCCGGCCGGTGGAGCGCGCCGCGATGGTGCTGATCAGCCCCAACCGCGGCTTGGCCGGCCCGCTGCCGGGAAACGTCAACCGCCGCGCCGCGCAGTACATCCTGCACGAGGCAGGAGCTCCGGTGAACGTAGTGGCTGTGGGCAAAAGGGGTCGCGATTTCATGCTTCGGCGTCGGCAGCATCTGCTAGCCGAGTTCACCGAGCTGCCCGACCGGCCCGCCATGGCCGACGTATTGCCGGTGGCGCAGATCGTCATCCACGGCTACGCCAACGGCGAATTCGATCGGGTGGTGCTGGTCTACACTCAATTCATCTCGACGGTCAACCAGCGGCCGGTGCTCAAGCAACTGCTGCCAGTGGAGCCGCCCGCCGGAGAACGCGCCAGGCCGGCCGACTTTATCTACGAGCCCAGCGCCGAGGCGGTGCTCAACCAGCTGCTGCCACGTTATGTCGAGACGCTGGTGTATCAAGCGCTGCTCGAGGCCATTGCCAGCGAGCACGCGGCCCGCATGGTGGCCATGCGCAATGCTACGGACAATGCCCACGAAGTCATCGACGACCTGACGCTGACCTACAACAAGGTCCGGCAGGCCGCCATCACAAAGGAAGTCGCCGAGATCGCTTCAGGCGCTCTGGCGATGTCGTAAGGATAGGGGAGTATGCCAGCCAAAGGGAAAGTCGTTCAGGTCATCGGCCCGGTGGTGGACGTGGAGTTTCCGCCGGACCAGCTGCCCGACATTTACAATGCGGTGATCATCCACGCCGATCCCAAGGTGTCGAATGATGGCGCGAGCTCGAACGGCTCCGCCGGAGAGGGCACGGCCATCACGTTGGAGGTCCAGCAGCAGCTGGGCAACAACTGGGTGCGCTGCGTGGCCATGTCGCCGACCGATGGCGTGAGGCGCGGGACCGAAGCGACTGATACCGGGCAGGCTATCTCCGTGCCTGTCGGCAAAGGCACTCTGGGGCGCATCTTCAATGTGCTCGGCCAGCCGATCGATGAGAAGGGCCCGGTATATACCGAAAAGACCTATCCCATCCACCGGCCGGCGCCATCGTTGGCAGATCAGGAGACGCAGCCGCGGCTGTTCGAGACCGGCATCAAGGTCATCGACCTGATCGCTCCCATCCTGCGGGGCGGCAAGGTGGGCGCGTTCGGCGGCGCCGGCGTGGGCAAGACGGTCATCATCCAGGAGCTCATCCGGAACATCGCGGCCGAGCACGGCGGCTACTCCGTGTTTGCCGGCGTGGGTGAGCGCACCCGCGAAGGCAACGACCTCTACCACGAAATGACGGAGTCCGGCGTGATCAACCGGACGGCGATGGTGTTCGGCCAAATGAACGAGCCGCCCGGCGCCCGCCTGCGCGTGGGGCTGACGGGTGTGACCATGGCGGAGTACTTCCGCGACGAGGAAGGCCAGGACGTGCTGCTGTTCATCGACAACATCTTCCGCTTCGTCCAGGCCGGATCCGAGGTGTCGGCACTGTTGGGCCGCATGCCTTCGGCGGTAGGTTACCAGCCGACGCTGGCGGCTGAGATGGGCGCCCTGCAGGAGCGCATCACCTCAACCAAGAAGGGCTCCATCACCTCGATGCAGGCCATCTACATCCCCGCCGACGACTACTCCGACCCCGCGCCGGTGGCGGCGTTCACCCACCTCGACTCAACGATCGCCCTGGAGCGCGCCCTGACCGACCAGGGCTTGTACCCGGCGGTAGACCCGCTGGCCTCGAACTCGACGATCCTGGACCCGCGCATCGTGGGCCAGGAGCACTACGACGCGGCCCGGGGCGTGCAGCGCGTGCTGCAGGAGTACAGGAACCTGCAGGATATCATCGCCATCCTGGGCGTGGAGGAGCTGAGCGAGGACCAGCGGCTGACGGTCGCCCGGGCACGCAAGATCCAGCGTTTTCTGACCCAGCCGTTCCACGTGGCCGAGCAGTTCACTGGCCTGGGCGGCAAGTTCGTGCCGGTGAAGGAGACGGTCCGCGGCTTCCGCGAAATTCTGGATGGCACGCACGACGACCTCAACGAGCAGGACTTCTACATGGTCGGCGTGATTGAGGAAGCTCGCCAGAAGCACGAAGAGGCGCAGAAGGCGGCGGCCTAACCCATGCCACTGCAGGTCGAGATCGTTACTGCTGAGCGGAGCGTGCTGCAGGAGACAGCCGATATGGTGGTGGCTCCGGGCGCGGAGGGCGTGCTGGGCATCCTGCCGCGGCACGCGCCGATGATCGCCCTGCTGAAGCCCGGCGAGCTGCGCCTCAAGCGCGGCGGCGAAGAGCTGGCCATAGCAGTGGCCGGCGGCGTCATGCAAGTGCAGCCGACGCGCGTCGTCGTCCTGGCGGACGCGGCCGAGCGGGCCGAGGAAATTGACGAGGCCCGCGCTCGGGAGGCGGTGGAGCGTGCTCGGCAGCACATGAGCGAGGTCAAAGACCGGCATGAGCTGGCCGCGACCGAAGCGGCCATCGAGCGCGCGACCGTGCGCCTACGTGTAGCCGAGCGCCGGCGGCGGCACCCCCACGCACCAACCGACGCGCCGAGAAGTTAGCTACGCGCACATGTCATTCTGAGGAGCCGCAGCAACGAAGAATCGGTTCAGTCCCGCGTGGTACCGATTCTTCGCTTCGCTCACAATGACATCGGCATGAGCTCAATTCGCGTTCGGAGTGGCGCCCGGCTGTCGGGCGACGTCACCGTCAGCGGCTCGAAGAACGCCGCCCTGCCGATCATGGCGGCCGCCCTGCTCACCGAGGAGCCGCTCATCCTCGAAAACGTGCCGGACATCGAGGACGTCCGGACCATGTCCGAGGTGCTGCGCGGGCTGGGCGCGACCATCGAAGTCGACCACAACTTCAGCCCGCCGCGGATGCTGATCCAAGCCGCGGAGATTAGCAGCTCGGTGGCTCCGGCGGAGCACGTGCGCAAGCTGCGCGCCTCGTTCACCGTGATGGGCCCGCTGCTGGCGCGCACCGGGCAGGCGCAATCGCCCGAGCCGGGCGGAGACGTGCTGGGCTACCGGCCAATCGACATGCACATCAAGGGCTTCCACGCGCTGGGAGCGGAGATCAGCCAGCAGGACACGATCTATTCCTGCGCCGGCAAGCTCAAGGGGACCAAGATCTTCCTGGACTACCCCAGCGTCACAGGCACCGAAAACGTGCTGATGGCGGCTGTGCTGGCCGAGGGCCATACCTCGATCAAGAACGCCGCGCCCGAGCCCGAAGTGATCGACCTGATCGACTGCCTCAATACCATGGGCGCCAAAATCCAGCGGGTCGGCGTCAACCAGCTGGAAATCGAGGGCGTGAAGCGCCTGCACGGCGCACGCTACCGGGTGATACCGGACCGCATCGAGGCAGGGACGCTGGCCATCGCCGTGGCCGCCACCGGGGGCGACGTGGTGCTCGAGCGGGTGGTGTGCGATCACCTGGAGGCCGTGTCGGAAAAGCTTACGGAGATCGGGGTGGAGGTGACGCAGCGCTGGGACAGCCTGCTCGTGCGGGCTAGCGGCAAATTTCGGCCGACGGTGCTGACCACCTTCCCCTATCCCGGCTTCCCAACCGATCTGCAGGCGCCTTTCGGCGCGCTGCTGACCCAAGCCTCGGGGGAGAGCCTGATCCACGAGATCCTGTACAACGACCGGCTGCTGTACCTGCAGGAGCTAGCCAAGATGGGCGCTCACTCCAAGATCGAAGGGCAGTTCGCGACAATCTACGGCGCCTCGAAGCTGCACGGCGCCACCGTGCAGGCGCTGGACATCCGCTCCGGCGCGGCGTTGATCATCGCCGGCCTGGTCGCCTCGGGGGAGACGGTCATCACCGATAGACAGCACATCGAGCGCGGCTACCATGATCTTGTATCCAAGCTGTCACAATTAGGCGCGACTATTTCCGATCAGTAAGTTCACGGGAAGGCATTGTTCCAAAAGCAGATAGGCATTGATCTCGGCACGGCCAACGTGCTGGTGTACATGAAGGGCAAGGGCATCGTCCTTAACGAGCCATCGGTAGTGGCCATCTCCAACAGCGAGAACCGCATCGTCGCCGTGGGCAATGACGCTCGGATGATGCTGGGACGGACGCCCGGCAACATTACCGTGACGCGGCCCATGCGTGATGGCGTGATCGCCGACTACGTCATCACCGAAGCGATGCTCAAGTACTTCATCGGCAAGGTGTGCGGCCCGTTCCGCCTGGTGAAGCCGGAGGTCATGATCTGCATTCCGTCCGGCGTGACGAATGTGGAAGGGCGGGCGGTGCACGACGCGGCTATTGCCGCCGGCGCGCGGGCGGCCTATCTTATCCCCGAGCCGCTGGCCGCGGCGCTCGGCGCAAGCGTGCCCATCTCTGAGGCAAGCGGCAACCTGATCATCGACATTGGCGGGGGCACGACCGAGGTGGCGGTCATATCGCTCAACGGGATCGTGACCTCGCACTCGGTGCGCGTCGGCGGCAACCGCTTCGACGACGTGATCTCGGCTTACATCAAGCGCCGCTACAACCTGATGATCGGCGAGCGCACGGCCGAGGCAATCAAGATCAACATCGGCAGCGCCACCCGGCTGGAAGATGAGCTGGAGATGGAAGTCCGCGGCCGCGATCAGCTACTGGGCCTGCCGCGCACGGTGACGGTGCGGACCAATGAGATCGTGGACGCCATTGCGGACCCAATCTCGGCAGTGACGGAGGCGGTGAAAACCGTGCTGGAGCAGACCCCGCCGGAGCTGTCGTCGGACGTCATGGACAAGGGGATGGTGATGACCGGGGGCGGGTCGCTGCTGCGCAATATCGACAAGCTGCTGACGTCCGTCACGGGCGTGCCGTGCCACGTAGCCGAGCACCCGCTCAACTGCGTGGCCATCGGCACCGGCCGGGCGATGGACAGCTTCGACATCATGCGGGATAGCCTGCTGGGGGTGTGATGCGTCAGGCGCTTGCGATTGTTCCTCTCCCACCGCCAGTGGGAGAGGCTAGGTGAGGGCCCTCCGAGCTTCGGTGCTGCCGGGGTCCAGGGTAAGGACTGTGCCGTATTCGCGCTGTGCTTCGTCCTCCTGGCCCGCCGCTGAGTAAGCCCTGGCTAAGGCCAAGCGAAAATCCTCCTGGTTGGGGATGCCCCGCACGGCACGCCGCAGCTCGCTGACGGCTTCATCTAGGCGGCCCGTCCGAAGGTACAGCTGGCCCAGGCGGTAGAAGCCAATCGAATCCAGGTCGGCCAGCCGCAGGTACTCCTGCTCGGCACGGCTGTCCTGCCCCGACAGCTCGAAGCCGCGGCCTCGCTGGTCCTCAGGCAGCCGGGGGCGCACCGGAGTCCACAAGCTGCCTTCGCTGGCCTCGGGATCGTCAGGATCGACCGCCAGCGCGAGGTCGAACAGGCCCTGGCGCACCAGATAGGGAGCGGCGTGGGCCTGCCGCCACTCAGGGATGGCTTCGGTGGGGTAGCCCGAGGCGAACAGCACCTGCGCCAGCTCAAAATGGGCCCGTTCGGTGTGGGGGCCATCGTGCAGCGCGGCCTGCAGGTAACGGGGGTCACCGGTCTCGAGTCCTAACCGGCGTTCGGCCAGCCAGGTCGCCTGAGTCAGCGGCAGGAGCAACAGCGGCACGCCCACGGCCGCCCAAGCCGGCCGAGGGATGGCGATTGGCCCCACGCGGGCGGCCAGGACGCCTAGCGGGACGAACATCAGCCAGTAGGTGCGCGGATCGCCCGCGAAATAGGAGTCGACCTGGGCGTGCAGCAGGACGGCCGCGGTGCATACCGCCGCGCCCACCGCCAGGCGGTCACGCGCCTGAGCGATGCAAGCCACCGCGAGTACAGCGATGGCCAGCATGCCCATGACCCCCAGCAGGCCCGCGTCCAGCCAGGTCTGCAGGAACAGATTGTGGGCGTGCGGGTGGGTGTTGTGGTATGCCGGCAGGATGTACTCCGGATAGGCCCGCTGGAACATGCCCATGCCAATGCCCGTCAGCGGCCGATCGGCCAGCATGTACAGCGAGCTCTGCCAAATGGCCAGCCGCTCGCCGGTGCTGGGCATGCCTAGCGCGCCGGCGGCGATGAGGGCGGCACTCGCCAGCGCGGCGGCTGGGCCGGCCCAACTCCAGCCGCGAGACCAGCGCCAGCCCAGAAGCGCCAGCGCCAGAGCCAGACTGAGAATCGCTGCCCGGGAATCGGTCAACAGCAGCTCCAGCCCCAGGAAGATCGCGAGTGGCCATTTCCGGAGGCCGATGGCGAAGGGAATGACCAGGATCAAGAACGCGGCCAGGCCGTTTTGGCTCATGGCCAGCTCGCTGAAGCGGGGCACGTGCTCGAAGAGGGCGTACACAGGGGTATTGAGGCCGTTCAGCTTGGCGGAGTTGCGGTCCAGCAGGACATTGCCGGCAATGGCCGCCGCGACTCCGGCCGTGAGCAGTCCAACGGACAGGCGCTCGAGGCCTCGGGGGTTTAGCCGCCTGATGACCTGGAACAGGATCGCCGCAACGGCAATCGAAGCCAGCTTGAAGAGGCTGGCTGCCAGGTCTGGCGAGGGCAGCAGGCCGACGGAGGCGCCGGCTAGGAGGAGAGCCCAGGCCGGCAAGGAGGGCTCCCTCACCCTAGCCCTCTCCCGCTGCGGCGGGAGAGGGGATCGTTGACCACTCAGCGCCGGTAGACGGCCAGGGCGGTGGCGCCGTAGAAGGGTTGGTCGGGGGGAACGCCGGCCTGGCGGGCGTGGCTGAGGGCGCGCTCTTGGGGCAGGAGGGGAAAGTCGCTGCCGAACATGGAACGATCGGCGCCGGCGGCATCGAGAGCGGCGGTGTAGACGCGGGAGTCGTACAGGAGCTCGGTAGCGGCCGAATCGAAGTACAGGTTGGGCAGCGAGGGCGCCATCTCGGGCATCAAATAGTAGAAGGGCAGGCCGCCGCCCCAATGGGCGGCCACGATCTTCAGATCCGGGTGAGCGAGGGCGAAGCGGTACACCTTGTCCGGCGTGTTCTGGCCTTTGCCGCTGTAGAGGTGCCCGACCGGTTCGCTGCTGTGCAGCATCAGCGTGGCGCCGGCTACGACCAGCGTCTCGACCAGGGGGCCCCAGCAGTCCTCGTCGGCCAACTCGACGCCCTGTGCGTCCACGTTCATCTCGCCCAGGCCGGCGAAGCCGGCATCGAGGCAGCGCTTCAGCTCGTCGAGCGCTGCGCGGCGGTCTCCGGGTTGGACGGTGCACAGCAGGATCAAACGCTCCTCGCCGACCAGCTCGCGAAAGTAGGCATTATGCTCCTCGCAGAGAGCTTGATCCCGCCACGGAAAGGCCGCGACAACGCTGCGGTCCACGCCCGCCTGGTCCATATCGCGCAGCAGATCGGTGGCGCTGGCGATGCGGGCCCGGGCCGGCTCGTAGAGCTGCTGGAACCAGCGATCGCGCGGCACATAGGCGGCTCGATCCGCCGCCACAGCGGGTGGGAAAAGGTGCACGTGGGCGTCGACGATCACTGGAGATCAGCGTAGACTATGGGCACATTTAGCCTAGGAGGCAGAAGATGGCCATTGCCGTTCAACCCGAGGCCCGGCTGCAGGCGTTTTACGAGCGCGTCCAAAAGCAAGGTTTTCACCCTCTGTGGCTGGCCGAGAACGCCGACGCGCCGCTCGGGGACGTGCGGCCCTGGATGTGGTCCTGGGAGGTCCTGCGCGAGAACATGCTGGAGGCCTGCGAGCTCATGCCCCTGGGGGGATCCGACGGCGCCGAGCGGCGAGTGCTCAGCATGGCGAACCCGACGATGCCGCGGGGCATCGGGCCAACGCGCACGTTGACGGCCGCGTGCCAGCTGGTGCTCCCCGGCGAGCAGGCGCCCAGCCACCGCCACACGATGGCCGCGCTGCGCTTCATCATCGAAGGCCAGGGCGGCTACACCATCGTCGACGGCGAGCCGCTGAGCATGGAGCCCGGCGACTTCATCCTGACGCCTTCTTGGACGTGGCATGGCCATACGCACGAGGGCTCGGGCAAGATGTTGTGGCTGGACGTCCTGGACGTGCCGCTGGTGCGTGCCTTGGACTGGCAGTTCTACGAGGAGTACGCGGAGCCGCGCAGCCTGCAGACCCCTGAGAAGCCGCGGGACGACTCACTCCACCGCTATGGCACGGGCTCGGTGCTGCCCAACTGGATGGGCCGGCCGAATGTGCCCTACTCGCCACTGTTCAGCTACAAGTGGGGACCGACGCGCGAGGCACTGTACCGGCTGACCGACTACGAGCCCAGCCCGTTTGAGGGCTATGCCCTGACGTTCACCAACCCGTTCACCGGCGGGCCGGTGATGCCGACCATCGGCTCATCGATGCACCTGCTGACGGCCGGCCAGCACACCAAGGCACGCCGCTCCACGACCAACCACATCTACCATGTGGCGCAGGGCAGCGGCTTCAGCGTGCTGGACGGGCAGCGCTTCGAGTGGCGCGAGAACGATACCTTCTGCGTGCCCACGTGGTGCTGGCAAGAGCATGCCGCCGGCTCGAAGGACGCCATCCTGTTCGAGTGCAGCGACATTCCGGTGCTGCAGGCGCTGGCCCTCTATCGCGAGGAGATCTTCCAGGAGCACGGGGGCCAGCAGGCGGTGACGACTACGTTCGAGAGAAAGCGGTAGGCAGTAGATCTTAGCCCGCGCCCTAAGGGGCGCGCGGCTGTTGAAGCCGTCCGTTAGCTCTGTCTCACGCGTGATACACTGCCGCCGTGAGTGAGGTGACAGTGCGAGACTTGAGAAACCACGGCGGCGACGTCGTGGATCGCGTTGCCCGCGGTGAGCCTGTGACGATTACCCGCTCGGGCAAGCCGGTGGCCGAGCTTCGTCCCATTTCACAGGCTGGCCTTTCGGCGGATGCGCTGCTCGCGCGCTGGAGGAGCCTCCCAGCAGTTGATCCCGCCCGTTTCCGCGAAGATCTCGACCAGATCGTCGACAGCTCCCTCTGATGGCTGGCCCAGCTCCTGGGCGCGGCGTGCTCGACACCTCGACGCTCCTACTCCTTCCGCGCCTTACCGATCCTCGTGTCCTGCCGGCTGAGCCGGCGATAACCGCCATTACACTCGCAGAGTTGTCGGTTGGGCCGCTCATCGCCCGTACCGAACACGAACGAGCGGCGAGGCAAGCGCACCTGCAGCAGGCGGAGGCGGATTTCGATCCGATCCCGTTCGACGCGGCCGCGGCACGGGTTTTTGGACGCGTCGCCGCGTCTTTGCGTCGCGCGGGGCGCAAGCCCGCCGCTCGAGCCTATGATGCGCTGATCGCGGCCACGGCAATGGCTCACGAGCTGCCACTCTACACCTGCAATCCTGGGGACTTCGCCGGCATCGATGGGCTGCGCCTGATCGGTGTTCCGCATCCGGACTCAACGTCCCAGCCCCGCTCCTAACGAAGCGCTAGGCGCTGGCTGCTGCTGCGACCTGCTGGCTG
>DATGVV010000804.1:0-5285 GCA_035299885.1 Chloroflexota bacterium
CGCGGCGAGGGCATCATCCAGATCGAGATGCAGTTCCTGCCCGACGTCTACGTGCCGTGCGAGGTCTGCAAGGGCAAGCGCTACAACCGCGAGGCGCTGGAGATCAAGTACAAGGGCAAGAGCATCGCCGACGTGCTGGAGATGACGGTCGCCGAGGCGGTGGACTGCTTCCAGAACATTCCCGCCATCAAGTCCAAGCTCCAGGTGCTGGATGACGTGGGCCTGGGCTACATCCGCCTGGGCCAGCCCGCCACGACACTGTCCGGCGGCGAGGCTCAGCGCATCAAACTGTCATTGGAACTCTCGAAGCGCTCTACCGGCCGCACGCTCTATATCCTGGATGAGCCGACCACGGGCCTGCACTTTGCCGATATCGAGCGGTTGCTGCACGTGCTGCAGCGGCTAGTGGACGCCGGCAACAGCGTCATCATCATCGAGCACAACCTGGATGTCATCAAGAGCGTGGACTGGATCATCGACCTCGGCCCCGAGGGCGGCGCCGGCGGTGGGACGGTCATCGCCGAAGGCACGCCGGAGCAAATTGCACAGGTCGAGACGTCCTATACCGGCCAGTTCCTCAAGCGCATGCTGGCCCACCACGAAAAGCGCGAAGCAGTAGCGGTTTAGTACCCTACTCCAAATGAAATTTGCCGCTTACGCCATGCCCAGCTATCAGCCCGAGTTTGGGCTGACGCAGGGCGAGTTCATGCGGGCGACGCTGGAGCAGCTCGTGGCGGCGGAGGGGCTGGGGTTCGACTCCGTGTGGGTCAATGAGCACCATTTCCACCGCTATGGCGGCATGATGCCGGCGCTGCCCACCATGCTGGCGGCGCTGGCGCAGCGGACGTCCGGCGTGCGGCTCGGCACGTCGGTGGTGCTGCTGCCGCTGCACCACCCGGTGCAGGTGGCCGAGGAGCTGGCGATGGTGGACCTCCTGTCAAATGGCCGGCTGGAGCTGGGCATCGGGCGCGGCTTCGTGGCCCACGACTACGAGGTTATGGGCGTGGATTACGCGGAGGCGCAGGAGCGGCTGTTCGAGAGCCTGGAGGTCATCCTGAAGGCCTGGTCGGGCGAGCCGTTCACGCATGAGGGCAAGTACTTCCACCTCTCGAACCTGGAGGTCTGGCCGGTGCCCGAGCAGCGGCCGCACCCGCCCATCTGGATGGCCGCCTCGAACTCCCCGGCCAGCTTCGAGCATGCCGGCGCGCACGGCTACAAGCTGCTGACCATCGGCTACATCAAGCCCATCGCCGCGTTGGCCGAGCTCACGTGCATCTACCGCGACGCCTACGCCGCCGCCGGCTGGCCGAAGGCGCCGGCCATTGGCACGCACTATCACACCGTCGTGGCCGAGGACCGAGCCGAGGCCAGGCGCATCGCCGAGGCAGGAATCGCCGAGCACGTCCGGCTCAACCGCGAGTCGCGCTCGCTGGCCAAGTTCGACGCCGCGCCGCCCTCGGAGCCGATCTCGATCGAGCGGCTGGTGGACGAAGGCCGGCTCATCGCCGGCGATCCGGACGATTGCGCCCGTACGCTCAAGCGCTTCGCGGACGAGATCGGCTGCACCGAGACTCACTGCTTGTTCCAGTTCGGGAACATCCCGTTCCCGGTAGCACAGCGCTCGATGGAGCTCTTTGCCGCCGAAGTGATGCCCCGGCTCCAGGCCAGCTTAGTCGCGAGCTAGTTGTCCTCCAGCTCCCAGGTACTGGGCGCGAACAGCTCGCTGGCCGCCAGCCGCCGGGCGGCGATGCCCTGCTGCCAGCAATAGTCGATGAACTTGTCGAGGACGTGCTGGTTGGCCGAGAGGCCGAACTGCCAGGGATCACCGCCGAACAGCTCGGCCTCCTGCTCCAGGTAGCGCTCCTTCCAGGCCATGCTCCAGGTTGGCACCGCCTGCATCATGGCCTGCCCCCGCTTCTTAGCCTCGCAGAACAGCCGGAACAGCTCCGATGGAAGCTGCGGTTGCGACTCCAGCAGGCTGCGTCTAAGCGCCAGCACGTGCATGATGGGGAAGATGCGAGTGCGGCGGTAGTAGGCCGCCTCTTCGGCGCGGGCATCCTCGAACAGGCGGCGCACGCGGCCATCCGCCAGCAGCGACGGGGCAACGTTCTCGGTCACGCCCACCATGTCCACTTCTCCCGTGAGCAGGGCCTGGGCGGTGATCTCCGTCTGCGGATCGGCGGGAATCGCGTAGCGGCGGATGCTGGAGCCGTCGCGGGGGACGACCTCCTGCTCCGAGCCGTCCTCCCAGTGGTGCATGGTGGCGACGTACCAGTCCGTCGCCGGCGCGACGCCGTAGTCCTCGACCAGCATGCCCCGCATCCACACGCCTGCCGTCTGGACCCAGCGCTGGAAGCCGATCTTGCGGCCGTTCAAGTCACCCGGTCCGTGGATGCTGGACTCGCGCGGGCAGAAGAAGTAGCCGTGCCGAAAGACTCTCGAGGGAAACACCGGGATGCCGATAAAGTCCGCCTTATCCCGCGAGGTGTAGTAGATCAGCTCCGCCAGCGACATCTCACCGGCGTCGACCTCGCCTTTGAACAGGGAGGCGAACAGGCGCGGCACGTTGTTGTCGAGCTTCGGCACGATGCCGATTCCCTCCAACACGACCTCTCCATGCACGATCGGCATGACGCCGTCGTACGCGCGTGAGCCTAAACGTATGATCGGGCTTTCCATGGGGCTACCATCGTACCCGTCATGAAGCGCAGCACGGATCGCATCCTCACGACCCACACCGGCAGCCTGGCCCGGCCGCGAGATTTGCTGGAGATCATGAAAGCTCGGGCCGAGGGCCAGCCCGTTAACCAGGACGAGTTCGGCAAGCGCGCCCGGGCAGCCGTCGCCGCCGTGGTGCGCAAGCAGGCCGAGAGCGGCATCGACGTCGTGACGGACGGCGAGCAGAGCAAGGCCGGCTTCTTCGTGTACGCCAGCGAACGCCTCACCGGCTTGGAGCCTTCTGAAACCGGGATGGACTACCGGCGCGCGTTCAAGGCCGAGATGGATGCCTTTCCCGAGTACTACGAGCAGTACTTCGGCGCCAATATGCGCAGCGTAGCCGGCGTAAAGCCGCTGGTGTGCACCGGGCCCATCGCCTACAGCGGCCAGGCGGCCGTCCAGGCGGACGTCGAGAACCTCAAGGTGGCCCTCCAGAATGTGAACGTCGAAGAAGCGTTCATGCCCTCGCTCGCGCCGCGCCTGCTCGGCAAGAACGAGCACTACGAATCGGACGAGGAGTACTTGTTCGCGGTCGGCGAAGCGATGCGCGAGGAGTACCAGGCTATCGTCAACGCCGGCTTCGTCGTGCAGATCGACGATCCCTGGCTCGCTGAGTTTTACAACGACGATCCCGGCTCGCGGCCGCTGCCGCCCGAGACCCACGTCGAAGTCATCAACCACGCGCTGCGCGGCATCCCCGCGGAGAAGGTCCGGTTTCACACCTGCTATGGCATCAACGAAGGGCCGCGCGTCCACGATGCCGCGCTCAAGGATTACGTGCAGCTGATGCTGCGCATCAACGCCGGCGCCTATTCCTTCGAAGCCGCCAACCCGCGGCATCAGCACGAGTGGCACGTCTGGGAGGAGGTCAAATTGCCGCGGGACAAGATCATCATCCCAGGCATGGTCAGCCATGCCAGCAACATCGTCGAGCACCCGGAGCTCATCGCCGATCTGCTGGTCACCTATGGCAAGCTGGTCGAGCGGGAGAACGTGATCGCCGGCAGCGACTGCGGCTTTTCGTCCCAGGCCACGTTCAATCCGGAAGTCCACCCGACGGTGGTCTGGGCCAAGTTCCAGGCGATGGCCGAAGGGGCTAAGCTGGCCAGCAAGCGACTATGGCAGTAGCGACGGAGCGCTTCACTGGCTTTCCGCCGGGCGGCTTCGACTTCTTCTTAGAGCTGCAGGCACGCCAGAGCCGGGAGTGGTTCAAGACCAATAAGCAGCGCTACGAGCAGCTCTGGGTGCGGCCGCTGGAGGCGCTGCTGGCGGAGCTGGCCGATCGGTTGAGCGACGTCTTTCCCGAGATGCGTCAGGCGCCGCGGCACATCTTCCGCATCCAGCGCGATACACGCTTCGCCGCGGATAAATCGCCATACAAGACGCACATCGCGGCCCACGTGCCGGTGCGCCGTCACCAGGCGGAGGGCGACTGGTCAGTGCCCAGCGTTTACATCCACTTCGGGCTGGAGGACAGCGTGGCGGCGATGGGCCGCTGGGGCATGGATAAGGACGCGATCCAGGTGTTCCGCCAGGCCGTAGCCGACGATCGCAAGGGCGGGGAGCTGCAGAAGTTAGTCGACAAGCTTCAGACTGCCGGCTTCCACATCTCGTCGCACGAGCATCTCAAGCGCGTGCCGCCGCCCTTTCCGCAGGACCATCCACGAGGCGATCTGCTCAAGCTGAAGGGCCTGGCTGTGTCGGTGGATGACCTGCCCGAAGAACTCATGCCCTCGCACGATCTGGTGGACTGGCTGTCCGATCGCCTGCACCGGCTGGCGCCGGCGGCCCAGTGGCTGGAGAAGCACGTCGCGGCGTAAATTGACCGCCAGCTACTTTGATCTGGGCATCGCTGGATGCGATACTACAGAAACCAAAGCGATGACCGACGCCACGACCGACGCCATGAACCGCATCAACGAGCTGATTGCCGAGCGGCAGCAGCTGTTCAGCCGCGGGGCTAACGGCCTCCTGCCGGAACCGGAGCGGCTGCGCATGAAGGAGATCTCACAGGAGATCGCGCGGCTGTGGGATGAGCATCGCCGAGCCGGTCACCCGCCCGCCACGCCGCCCGTCGACTACGACTGGGAGCGCCCCCGCCGCGGCCGCAAGCCCAAGCACCTAACCGAACAAGCGGCTTAGGGCTTAGGCCGCCCGCTGCGTAAGCAGCTGGCGAACCAACCCAGAAAGTTCGTCAACTCGACCCCGTAGCTCGGCGAGCTCTGTCCGCAGCCCAGCCATTTCTCTGCGGAGTTCGGCTTCTAGACGATCGATGCGGGCATCGAGGCGAGATTCAACACGATCAATGCGCCACAACAGTAGGCCGGTCATTACAATGACCAGCCCACCGAGCGCGCCGAGGATGGTGACTGTGTCGCCGCTCACAGTTAGGCGAACCATACCATGGGCCTGACTGCCTGCTTCTTCGCAGGCCCTGGTTGATTCATACTCCCATCTAGCAATGGACCTTTCCAAGGCGCTGCAGGCTCGGCTGAAGAGCTTGCCCGACAAGCCAGGCGTGTACCTGCACAAGGACGCCGAGGGCAACGTGCTGTACGTGGGCAAGG
>DATGVV010000805.1:0-1587 GCA_035299885.1 Chloroflexota bacterium
GAGAAGCGCCACATGTGCGACAATCCTGGCGCCATGTTGCTACCACACGAAGCCAGCGTTGGGCGAGCCACGCCGCCTGGACCCTGGACTGGCTCCAAGTCATCTAATACAAGGAGTTACTGACCTCGGCGAGGAGAACTAAAGCCGTGGTAGACTGGCGACATGGGAGCACCACCGAAGGCCGACTGGCGCGAGGAGCGGCGCAAGCGCGCCTGGGCCTTGAAACAGCAGGGTTGGCTACAAAAGGACAGCGCCGCAGCGTTGGGCGTCAGTCAGTGCAGGGGCGGTGAGCCAGTGGCTTAAACGTGCCCGAGAGGCGGGCGGCGTGGAGGCGCTGGCGCGTCGGCCACCGCCCGGCATGACCGCACGGCTCAGCCCGGAGCAGCGGGCGCAGATCCCGACGCTGCTCGCCCGAGGCGCGGAAGCGCACGGGTTCCGCGGGGACGTCTGGACCGCCGCGCGGGTGGCTGAGGTGATCCGGCGCACGTTCGGGGTGCGCTACCATCGTGACCATGTGAGCCGCTTGTTGCGCCAATTGGGCTGGAGCCGGCAGCAGCCGGTCGAGCGGGCAAGGCAACGTGACGAGGCGGCGATTCGCCAGTGGTACGAGCAGCGCTGGCCGGCGCTCAAAAAAGGGCGGAGGCCGAAGGGCGCACCATCGTCTGGGTAGACGAATCAGGCTTCTATTTGCTGCCCTTGGCCGTCCGGACGTGGGCACCGCGGGGGCAGCCCCCGATCTTACGGGCCACGCTCACGCATGACCATCTGGCGGCCATCAGCGGCATCACCCTGGATGGGCGGCTGTTCTTGCAGATCCGAGAGCAGAACTATGACAGTGCGGCGGTGGTCGGGTTCCTGCGCGTGCTGCTGCGCAAGATCCCCGGCAAGCTGTTAGTCATCTGGGATGGCTCGCCGATCCACAAGGGCCAACCGATCAAGGACTTCCTGAAGCGAGGAGCGGCCAAGCGCCTGCAGCGGGAGCGGTTGCCGGGCTACGCACCTGACCTCAATCCGGACGAGGGCATCTGGAGTTATCTCACACGCGTCGAGCTCGGCAACGTCTGCTGTACCGACTTGAGCGACCTACGGACCGACCTGATTCGCGCCCGCGAACGCCTGCGGCACAAGCGTGAAGTCATCCGTGCCTGTTCCCGCCAATGCGGATACTTGATTTAGTTCCTAACGTCGAGATCAGTAAGTAGCTACCCAGTGAAGGATTGAGGTGCTAGACGTCCATGAGCCGAGAGGGGTCATGGAAGGAGGCCGTGGATGCCGGGGCGACCTGTGAGCCTGAATGCTGAGGAGCACGGGGCATTGACGGCCGCCCAGCGGCAGCGCCGCAGTGTGCGCCACTGGCGGCGCTACCAAGCCGTGGTGCTGCGGGCGGAGGGCATGGCAGTCAAACAGGTGGCGCAGAGCTTAGGCTGTACGGAGACGAGTGTCTCCAACTGGACCGCGGCCTATCGCCGCCACGGGGTGGACGGCGTCGGCGAAGGCAGGCACCCAGGAGCCGTGGGCAGCTGGACGCCGCGGGAGCAGCGGTGCTGCGTGCCCTGCTGCACGAGAGCGATCCGCAGGCGCATGGCT
>DATGVV010000806.1:0-15493 GCA_035299885.1 Chloroflexota bacterium
GATCAGCAGGTCGGCCTTGGCGCCCGGCGCGAGCCGGCCCAGGTCATCGCGGCCGAGGGCTTTCGCTCCGCCCAGCGTGGCGGCATTGAACACGTCGCGCGGCTTGCCGGCCAGGAAGCTGCCCTCCGCCCAGCGGCAGGCCAGCGCCGCCAGGCGCATCTCGCTCACGATGTCCTGTGGGAAGGTGTCGGTCCCCAGGCAGACGTTGATGCCGCGATGGCGGTACTCGTCGAAGGATTCCAGCGCCAGGCCCTGCTTGGCGTACTTGTACGGCGCATGGGCAACCGAGCAGCCGCTGTCCGCCAGGATGGCCAGGTCGTCGCCATACGGGTAGTGGGCCCATGAGTGCCGGTTGTGGAAGACGCAGTGGCCCAGGATGACCTCCGGACCGAGGAAGCCGAGCCCCTTGAGGTACTTGATGGGCGTGACCTGCCGCTCGCGCAGCACGTTGTGGAACTCGACCAGGTTCATGGCGGTGTGCAGCTGGACGCCGACGCCCAGCTCCGCGGCGGCTCGCTTGGTGGCCTGCAGCAGCTCCGGCGTGCAGGTGTCCAGCTGGGCCGGGTAGAGCATGCCGCGCACGCGGTCGTTATGGGCGCCGTGGTACTCGCGCATGTAGCGCTTGGCCACCTCCAACCCGGCTTCTCCGCTTGGCTCGTCCCACTGCCAATCGATCCGTCCCGCTTCGTCCAGAACGTAGCCGGCGCTGCCGTACATCGGCCCCAGGTAGGCGCGCATGCCCAGCCGCCCCACCATGTCGGTGAAGGCCGGCGCGTTCTGGGGCGGGCGCAGCCCGACGTCCAGGATGGTGGTCGCGCCGCCGCGGAGGGCTGCCCACATGCCGAACGTGCTCTCGAGCTCCACTCGCACCGAGGGCTTTGGCCCGGACCGCAGCCTGGCGCCGTAGGCCAGGAAATTCTGGGCGAAGTAGTTGGTTTTGGTGGGGTCGTTCAGCAGCGCGTGGGGCGCGTTGATGCCGGCGTGGATGTGACAGTTGATGAACCCCGGGCTGACCAGCTCACCCCGCGCGTCGAGGGTCCGGTCGACGCTGCCCTCGAACGCGTGGCCCACGGAGATGATGCGGTTGTCCTCGTAGACCACCACCCCATCCCGCAGCAGCTCGTGCTCGTGGCCGTCGAACCCAACCACCCAGCCGCCCTGAATCAGCGTTCGCATGCGCGCCAGTCTACCGTCTTGCGGGGCTAGCCATCCTGAGGCAAGCTGCCGGAGTAGCTTGCGGGCGTCTGGTAGAGTGTGCGAGCCTGAGCACATGCCCGCGAAGTGCCCGGCGAGCGGCACTCGGACCTGCCGGCGCTCGTTAGAGAACAAGCGAGAACTGTTGTGGGCGAGCCTTGGTCGCCTGAGGAGAACGCATGACACCAGATCAGGAACAGCGCGCTGCCGAGCCCGGCTATGCGCTGGTCGAAGTCCCGCCGGCCCAGGCCGGCGAGTCGGGGCATTCAGCGCCCAGCGAGGCGACACTGGAAGATCTCGAGCACCGGCTGGACGAACTGCAACGGGAGATCGAGGCTGGCCATGCCGAGCTGCTGGAAGTCGAGCAGCAGGCGAAGGCAGCCGTAGAGGCTGAGGACGCGCAGCGTGTAGCCGCCACCTGGAGCGAGAAGCACGGACTGCTGAACCGCATTTCCGAGCTGCAGCAGGAGCAAATTCGCGCTCAGCGCCGGCTTCAGGCCGAAGTCAAGGCTTCGCTCATGGAGCTTCGCGATGAGCGCACTGAGATCGAGCGGCGCCATGCGCAAGAGGATGGGGCATGGAGCCAGCTGGTCGGTTCGCTCGAAGGCTTGCTTCAGGATCTCCGTCGGGCCAACGAGCTGCGCTCCGAATTGAACGATCGCGAACGATCATGGCGGGTACGGCTGGAGAACCTGGCGTCCCGCGAGCTTAGCGTTTTACATGACGCCAAGCTCGCGAGATCGCAGATTGCTTCCAGCAGGGCTGCCGCGCCGCCGCGATCAGCTCGAGCGGCCAGCAGGCGTGCCGATCAGCCCTCGGCCAGAAAGTGGGCGATCTACGATCCCGATGCCGGCAAGCTGGTCGGCAGCCTAAGCGAGCTGCTTAGACTGCTGGCCCGCTGGTACCCAACCCTGCGTACCGAACAGGAACGTGTCCGGGAATTCCTCACGCTGCCGAACGCGCAACCGCTGCCGGATACGCTGCGGCAGGAGCTCGAGGCCGCGGGCTATCTCGAGATCTCTCCGGGGGAGGGAGTTAGCCGCTTACCATTTGGCCGTGGACAGCGGGCTGACCGAGCGGCCGAGCCTGGCCGCGGCGGCGAGCCTCCCGGAAGCTGAGGAGGCGCCGGGGCCCCGCGGCGCGGCCATTCCCAACGAGGGTTCCACGCCGGCTGGGCTGCTCTACTGGGCGCGCTACAAGAGCTTCTGGTTTGGCGCCGTGTCGCGCATCGCGACCTTCAACGGGGTGATCGGGCTGCTGCTGTGGGCCATCGACGAAGCGACCAACCGGCAGAACTCGATCCTGCTCGAGATCCGCAGCAATTTGCCGCTCACCGCCTTCGTAGCGGCACTGATCGCGCTGGCCTACGCCGTGGGCCGGCTGGGGCTCAAGCTCGATCCCGACGAGCCGCTGGCCAATGCGGCCGTCCTGGTGGTGATGGTGTTGGTGATTGTGGCCGTAACGGCCATCGCGGGACCGGTATTCGTGGCGGTGGGCGAAGCGGGCATGCTCGTGCTGCTGCTGCTCGTGCTGCGGCTGCGGCACTGGCAGGGCAACGCCTACCTGGTCATCAAAGCCGTGCTGATCGCCAGCTCGATCATCTTGCTGGGCGGGCTCGGCGCGGGCGTGGCCACGGGGCAGATGCTGGAGACGCGGCTGTCCTTCGAGCGCGCGGACGACATCATGCGGCTGTTCCTGCTGCTGCTGGGACTGTCGCTCTATTTCTTCGAGGAGCGCCGGTACTGGTTGGCGCAGCCGCCCACGCCGGTGGTGGTGGAGCGGCTGCAGCGGGCCTGCAAGCAGAACGACTTCGCGCTGATCCATCGCTGGCTGGGTCAGGACCTGGTGTTCTCGCAGGGTGACCAGCGCCTGCTGGCGAACCTGATCCTGCCGCGCCGGTTGATAGTGGACGGCGACCTCGCCGGCCTGGCCACCCCTGGTGGCGATTTCCTCCTCTTCCGTGTCCGCAAGGGCCAGGTGGTGGAGCTGCGACGGTTTGAGGGCAAAGGGCCAAGGGCATAGGGCAAAGTGGCCGCGGCGTAGATACACTGCGATTCGTGTTCGGGCGCACCACGTGGCCGCGGCTCTTAGCTGCCGTCCTAACCTTTGCCCTTTGCCCTTTGCTCTTTCCCCTAACCGCCCATGCCGCGGGCCTAGGCGCCATCATCGACGGCACGCTCGTGGACAAGACGCCGGGCGCGGCGCTGCTGCCTGGCGCGAAGGCTCTCCTGTATAAGCTGCCGAGCGGGCAGGAGCCGCGGCAGGTTGGCCAGAGCGACGTGGACGGCTCCGGGCATTTCCGATTTGATTTCATCGAGGCCGATCCGGGCAACGCCTACGAAGTTGGCGTGCAGTACCAGGGGGCGCCCTACTTCAGCGACAAGATCACCTTTGCCCAGGGTGAGACCAGCCGCAAGCTGAGCCTCGACGTGTATGAGGCTTCCGACGACGATAAGGTCCTGACCCTGGCAGGCACCAGCCTGCTGATTGACGCCAGCGAGAAGACGCACGAGCTGTCGATCCTGGAGCTGGATACCTTCATCAACGACAGCCAGCGCACGTTCGTGCCCAACACCACGCCGCGCAATGGCGGCCCGCCTCCGCTGCTGCGCTTCTCCCTGCCGCTCAACGCCAGCAACCTGACGCCCGGCGAGGGCATGGGCCCCGAGGAGATCATCCAGATCGGCGGCGGCTTCGGGGCGCTGGTGCCAATTTCGCCCGGGCGGCACGACCTGGGCTTCGCCTATCGCAGCGCCTACCAGACCAGCTCGACGTCCTTCACCAAGAGCGTGATCTATCCGACCAAGACGCTGCGTGTCCTGATGCCGGCCAGCTCGGCCCAGGTCGATAGCCCGCAGCTCAGCCGGCAGGCACGCCAGAACATCGGCGGCAAGCAGTACGACCTGCTGCTGGCCAGCGATCTGCAGCCGGGCACGAAGGTCGAGCTGCGCTTCTCCAGTCTGCCGGGCATCAGCCCGCTGGCGGAGCTGGCTCAGCCGGCGACTTTGCCCTGGCTGGCTGGCGTGCTGGGGCTAGCGGTGCTGGCCTTGCTCGGCTGGTATCTGCGCGATCGCTTGCGCGCACCCGCGCTTGCGCCCGCCGTCGATCGACGCGAGCTCGAGATCGAACGCCGCGAGCTGCTTATCGCGCTCGCTCGCCTCGACGATCGCTTCGATGCGGGGAAAATCCGTGCCGAGGACTACCACGCCCAGCGAGACGCTCAAAAGGCGGAGCTCCGCGCCGTGATGGCGCAGCTCGAGCGACTTGCCTCTCCCGCCGCAGCGGGAGAGGGCTAGGTGAGGGAACCTTGATTAGGAAGCTAGCGCTACGAGGCGGCTGCTCTGGCCGAGCTGGCTGGTGAAGGCCGCGCCCGGCGCTAGAGTGGCCGCTGTGCGCGCCAGGTGGTGGGCCAGGTTCCGGGAGCGTGGTACCCAGCACAGCCGGACGAAGTCAGCTTGCCGCAGCCAGCTGGCCGTGCGCGCCTGCAGCCGCTGGCACTCGGCTGTGCCGGCGCGGGCCTGACCGGCCGCCAGGCGCAGGCCAACCGTCGAGTCGGACATGATCAGCGCGCTGCGGGGCCGTACGCTGCGGAGCAGCTCGCAGGCCTCCACCAGGCCAAGGAACTCGGCGTGGTTGTTGCCGCTGAAGCCGACGTTCTTGACGTGGCCGAACAACCAGTCGGTGGCGCCGCAGCGTGCCAGCACCAGCAGGCCGAAGCCGCTCGGACCGGGGTTAGGGACGCTCGAGCCATCAACGTAGATCACCAGGTCGAGCCAAGGCGCGTGGGGTAGCCAGGAGCCGCGACTGAAACGCGATCTGGCCCTTGCCGTGTTAGGCCCTACGCGCCAACCAAAACATCTGCTACTGCGGGGAACGAGGGCAAGCGCCCAGTGTTACGCACGTAAGGCCATAGGCCATAGCGATAGGCCAAAGTCGCCTAGCCAGTCGCAAAGCTTATGCGCCCGCCGGAGAGGACCAGCCGGCCCAAGACAGCGCGATCCGAGCCGGCATAGCTCAGGTTTCGGAACTCGCCGTTGGGCAGCGGCTGGTAGAGCACCACCGCCAGGTCGTAGGTGCCGTCGGGCACTTCGCGGAGATCGAGCTCGTAGTAGTCCGCGGTCACCTGGCCGGGCGCCCAGCTCGATGTGGGCGACAGCCCGAGCACCGGCGCCGCCTCATCGCGCTGGACCGCTACCCGGTCGGCTGACGCCATGAGCCGAAGCGATACGTGGTAGTCGGCGGCGGGCTGGCGCAGCGCCTTCCAGTACAGCGTGACGGGCAGGATGCCGTACTCCGGCTGGCCGAGCGGCGCCATCGCGGCAAGCTCGATCTCGTCGCCGAAGGCGCCGTCTATGGGCAAGGCGCCCGCGGGCGTCGAGTCGCGTGGCTGGCGCAGCACCTCGACGTATGGTCCGGCAGCGCTGACGCTGCCGGCCGGCGGCCGGAAGGTGGCCGTGGCCAGGAACACAGGCCCGCGCGCTCGGGCCAGCACGTTGGGCAGCGTGCTGGCCGGATAGGAGATGCCGACGCCGGGATTGATGCCGTCCACGAGCTGCGCGTACCAGATGGGCGTCGCCTGGTCCCAATCGGCCACCACGGTGGCATCGGGCGGCAGCGCGGCCAGCGCATTCGCCAGCCGGCGCGCCTGGTGCCCCTGGAAGAGGTCCTGCCGGAAGTCGTCCAACGCCTCCGGGGCAGGCTGCAAATGGCCTCGGCCGGCGTACACGCCGCCGGCGGCGACGGCTAGCGCCAGCACTCCCTCGAGCACGCTGCTCAGCCTGAAGCGCGGCAAGGCTGCCACTCCGGCCGCGGCCATGAGGGCGATGGGCACGTAGGCCGGCATGATGTACACCAGGTTGAGCTCGCCGCCGATGTTCCAGATGACGGTCAGCCACAGCAGCACGGCCGCGTAGCCGGCCAGCATGAGGGCCAACGCCGGCCGGCGCAGCGCCAGCCAGCCGAGCCCGAGGATCGCCAGCGCCAGGACAATCGGCGAGAAGCTGCCGAGCAGCGCCGACCCCAGGGAAGGGCTGCGTTCCAGTGCTTGCGCCGGTGTGAGCGTTAGGTGAGCGGCCGTATCGGTGCCAGCGATGGCCACGTTCACGAAGCCCTGCCAGGTGGCGGTGTTCCATTGATCCCACGGCGTGCCTAGGGCGGCTCGGAGCGGCAGGACGCCGTACAGCAGCAGTGGCAGCACCACGAGACCTAAGGCTTTGGCCAGCAGCCGTGGCTCTCGAAGGATCTGCCAGCGGACCAACAGGATATATCCGGCGAGGAAAGGCAAGAGCAGCGCGAACGTCCGGTGGTGGTCCAGGCCGAAGCCGGCGATCAGCGCCAGCAGCAGCAGGCGCCACTCGGCCGTCTTGGCGTCACCCAGCCTGACGGCGTGTTCCCAGCGGAGGGCGAGGAGCAGCGTCAGGGCGACGAACCCGACGGCCAGCGAGCGAACGCCGGCGACCGTGGACCACAGCCACTCCAGAGGCGCCACCCCCACTGTTACCGCGGCGAGCACGCTGGCTCCGCGCGAGCCGGTCAGCTGGCGCGCGCAGAGGTACGCCAGCGCGGCCGCGATCGCGCCGAACGCGGCCGACAGCAGGTTCATCCGCCAGGCCACGCTGCCGATCGGCAACAAGCTCCAGACCTTGCCCACGACCAGGTACAGCGGATAGCCGGTGTAGTGCGGGATGCCGAACACGTACGGCACGAACTGGAACTCGCCCGCGTCATGGCCCACCACGTCGGGCGCCAGTGTGCGCCAGTAGAGGACGAGGAAGGCGAGGGCAACTAATAATCCCCCTCTCATCGCGGGGGGAGAGGCTTGCCAAGCAATTGCGATAGCTTGACGTGGTAGCTCTTGGCCACGAAGGTGCGCTTGGGGTGTTTGGCCAGCCAGGGCAGGCCCATGGCGGTCAGCCGGCGGGCCTCCTCGGCCCCTAGCGGCGCTTGCTTGGCCTCATCCAGAGCCGGGACGAGCACGAACAGGTGCCGGACCACGTCCGTCAACGACTGCTGGCCGAGGAGGCGCAGCAGGATGGCGTGCAGCCCGAACACGGGCGATTCCAGCTCCACTTTGTAGCCCAATGGCTCGAACAGCGAGCGCACGTGCGGGTTCCGGAAGTTGACCGCCAGGGGCGCGATCTCAGCCTGCAGATCGAACTTGCGCTGGACCAGGTCGCTGCGCGCCAGCGGTGCCAGGGCTGCGCCGAACGCGCCGTCCAGGAACGACCGAAACAGCGGCGATAGGGCTACTACACGCGACTTCACATAATCAACGATCTGCAGATGCTCGGGTGATCCCTCCCAGCCACTGGCGGGCTCCGGGTAGGCCAGCATCGTGAAAGAGATGCTGCCCGGCAGCGATGACTCGACGATCAGCCGCAGCTGCGCATTGGGCGGCTCACGGATGAACAGCTTCTCGGGGAAGCGGCCCAGCAGCTGACCGATCTGTTCCGCCTGCGGTCCGGTGGCCGTGATCTTCAGGTACACGTGCCGGGGAAGTGTAAATCCTGGCCTTACACTAGCCCGGTGCTCGCCGTCCTGGCCCTCGCCTGGCTGACGGCCTTCTCATCGCGGTCCAACACCATCTCGGTTGGGTCCGTGCTGCCGCTGATCCAGCGCGACCTGGGCCTAAGCTATGCCCAGGCCGGCCTGCTGTTCGGCATTCCGGTGCTGATGATGGGCCTGTTCTCGATCCCCAGCGGGCTCATCATGGCGCGGGTCGGCGTCAAGCCGGTGCTGCTCATCAGCTTGTCGCTGCTGGCGCTCGGCGGTGGTTTGCGAGCGGTTGCCTCTAATGGCACGGCCCTGTTCGTCTTCACCGCCATCCTGGGCGCCGGCATTGGATTGGTCCAGCCCGCCCTGCCGCGGCTAATCAAGGACCGCTTCACGCACAACACTGGCCTGATGACGGGCATCTACTCCAATGGTTTCTCCGTTGGCGCAACCGTTGCCGCGGCGCTCGCTGTGCCGGTGTTGGTGCCGTTTTCCGGCGGCCTCAGCTGGCGCGGGCCGTTCATCGTATGGGCAGCCGTCGTCGCGCTGACGCTCGTTGCCTGGCTGTTCGTTCCCGGCGGCAAAGCGGGCGGTGGCGAGAGCCTGGCCCCGTTCGCTCGCATCTTCCGCAACCGGGTGTGCTGGATTGCGAGCGGCATTTTCCTAACCCAGAGCATGCTGTTCTACATCTTGAATTCGTGGCTTACCAGCTACTACCAGAGCCTCGGCTTTTCGCTGGCGACCGCCGCCTCGACGGTAGCGCTGTTGAGCGCAGCCTCGATCGTGTTTGGCTTTGCCGGGCCGGCTATCTCCGACCGAGCTGGGCGGCGGCCGCCGTTCGTGTTGGCCGGTGGGGTCACGGTGCTGGGCGTGCTCGGCCTGATGCTGCTCCCGACGCAGGCCTACTGGTTCTGGCCGCTGCTTATTGGCAGCTCGACCTCGGTGCTGTTCACCACTGGTTTTGTGATCCCCGTGGATGTCGCTCGCTCCGACGAAGTGGGCGCCTTCACCGGCCTGATGCTGACGGTCGGCTTCGGCGGAGTCATGATCGGGCCGCCGCTGGTTGGTTTCCTGCGCGACATCACCGGCTCGAACTTGTATGGCTTGCTGTTCATGCTGGCGATCGCCGTAGGCCAGCTGTGGCTTACGCTGGTCATGCCCGAAACTCGGCGCCGATGACCTGGCGGTCGGCCCTCCGTTGCCTCTTGCCTCTTGCCTCTTGCCTACTCGTCGCCTGCGGCGGCAAGGCCTCGCCGTCGTCCACGCCCACGCCGGTGTACGCTCCGCAGCCAACCGCCACCCACTTCGTGCACCTGCTGGACAGCCGCCGCTTCGAGCCGGCCGAGCTGCACGGCGAGCCCGGCCAGCTGGTGAAGCTGGTGCTGTTCGGCGACAAGCAAAAGCACGATTTCACCTCGCCGGGCCTGAACGTCAACCTCGACGTGCTGCCGGAGAAGGTCGAGATCATCTTGGTCGAGCTGCCAATGAAGCCCGGGACGTACGAGTTCTGGTCGGCCCAGCCAGGCGATCGCGAAGGCGGCATGGTGGGCCATTTTCAGGTCCAGCCAGGTGCCCGTCCGAGCTAGCACAAAAGGAGACTATGATTAGCCGCAGAGACCACGTTGCCGATCGATCCCAATCCGCTCGACGAGATTCACGAGGACATCGAGACTCCGGAGGTTATCGAGCCTGCCCGCGACGTGCGTGGGCCCGCCCGGTCGGGTTTGACGCGCTGGGTTGCGGAGCGCAGCATGAAGAACCAGCCAGCCTCCGGCACTCCGACATACGAGCGCTGCCAGGAAAAGGACTGCTGGGGTAAGGCCACCTGGACCTGCCCGAGCTGCCATCACAAGAGCTGCAGCGCCCACCGGCCCGAGCATCGCTGCTCCCTGCCCTATCTGCCGCGCTAGCGCGCTCGCAGCCCCGCGTACACCTTTTCCGCCGTAATCGGTAAGTCCGTGATGCGCACCCCGCAGGCGTCGTAGACCGCGTTGGCGATGGCCGCCGCCAGCGGCGTGTTGGACGATTCGCCGATCGACTTGGCGTTGTGCGGGCCCGGCCCTTCCTCGGCATGGACCAGGACGGTCTCCAGCTCCGGCATATCGGCGATGGTCGGCAGCTTGTACTCGCCCAGGTGCAGCGCGCCGACGCGCCCTTCGCGGATCGCGAGATCCTCCATCAGTGCGAAGCCGAAGCCGTGCGCGATGCCGCCGTCGATCTGGCCCTGGTGCAGGATGGGGTGGATGATGGTGCCTACGTCGTGGCCCGTGACGATCCGCTCGACGGTCACCTGGCCTGTCTCAGGATCGACCGACACTTCGGCGATCTGGCAGGTGAAGCTGCTCACCGGCGCCTCGGCGCCCGGATAGTTGAAGGTGACCGTCACGGCTTCGCTGGCCTGGCCGGCAGCTTGGCCCCGCCGGGACAGCTCCTCGGCCAGCGTTCGCGCGGCGCCCAGCGCTGCCTGGCCGCCGACGTGCGTGGCCCGGCTGCCGCCCACGCCGCTGTCCTTCAGGTTCTCGAGTGTGCCCACGGTCTGAACCCGCACTTGGACGGGCGCTACGCCCAATTCCTCGGCGATGACCTGGCGCATCACCGTGTGGAGGCCGGTGCCCGTGTCCGGCATGGTGGTGGTTAGTGTCAAGCTGCCGCTGGTTTCGAGCGTCAGACGCACGTTGGCGAAGCCGTTGCCGACGTGGCGGTCGCCCACCGACATGCCGCGGCCGTGCCATGGCTTTTGGGGGTCGCCCCAGCCGGCCCGCTTGGCGGTGGCCCGGATGATGTCCTCTTGCCGGACGTCCTCCAGCGGGTGCAGTCCCGCCGCCAGCATGTCGCCGTCGTGCAGGCAGTTCTTGAGCCGCAGCTCGAGCGGATCGATGCCCAGCTCGGCGGCAATCATGTCCATGTGAGACTCGACGGCGAACAGCGCCTGCGGCTCGCCCGGCGCGCGCACGTGTCCGCGGGGCACCGAGTTGGTGTACGCGCAGAAGCTGTCGATTCGGACGTGCGGGATGTTGTAGCTGCCGCTGAGTGAGGCCGCGCCGTGCACGTTCACGATGGGCGTCGGTTTGAAGGCGCCATAGCCGCCGGAATCCCACACCCCATTGGCGCGACGGGCGACGATCGTTCCGTCGCGCTTGAGGCCGGTCTTGACGTGGATGTAACCGGTGTGGCGCGGGTTGGCAGCCTGCAGCTCCTCGATGTAGCTCATGACGAACTTGACCGGCCGGCCGGTCCTCTGGGCGAGATAGCAGACCGGCACGATGTTCATCAGCGAGCCCTTTCCGCCGAAGTCGCCGCCGATGGCCGTGGCGTGGAAGTCGATGCCCTCCACCGGCATATCGAGCAGCGGCGCCAGCTGATTTTGCTGCCGGAAGGGCATCTTGTTCGCGTCCCAGACCTGCAGCCGGCCGTGCTCGTCGACGCGCGCGATGCAGGCGTGCGGCTCGAGGTGCCCCTGGTGCACCGGCGAGGTGGTGAAGTCGTGCTCGACGATGACTTCGGCCTCCTTGAAGCCGTTCTCCACGTTGCCCCGCTGCCACACGATGTGCGACATGGTGTTGGGTTCGGTGGCCACCGGTTCGGGTACGCCCTCGTATTTGGAGACGTCGTCATGGATGCGCACGGCGTCGTGCTTCATCGCCTCGCGGGGATCGAAGATGGCGGGCAGCTCCTCGTACTCGACCTCGACCGCCATGGCCGCCGCCTCGGCCAGGTCCGGGTCCTCGGCCGCCACCGCCACGATGGGCTCGCCGACGAAGCGCACCTTGCCGCGGGCCAGCACCGGCATGTCCTGCATCATGCGACCCCACAGGATGTCGGGGATGTCTTGCGCGGTGATAACGGCGTGCACGCCGGGCATCTGTTTGGCCTTGGTCGTATCTACACGCAGCAGCCGCGCGTGCGGGAGGGTGCTGCGGACGTACTTGCACCACAGCATGCCGGGGAAGATCACGTCCGCGCCATACGTGGCCTGGCCGGTGACTTTGGCGACGCCGTCCACTCGCGGCGCCGAGGTACCGACGACGGTGAGCGTGGAGCTCATACAGTTGCCTCCGTTTTCAGCTTCCTCTCCCGCTGGGAGAGGGCTGGGGTGAGGGTCGTCCGCTCGAGTCTATTCGTGATGTAGGTGCCCGCAAGCGTCAGGACCATGCCCAGTACGGTTAAGAGTACGGGACGCTCGCCGCGCTCGATCAGGCCCGAAGAGCTAGGATGAGCCCTCCGAGCTCGACATGGCGTGTTTGCCGCGGATGATGTGGCGCGGGTCGCCGAAACTCCGCTCCGCCTCCGTGACCTCCTCTTCCCGAGTTTGCTGCAGAAGGGAGGACTCGGAAGCGGTGTCGATAGGCTGCTCGCCGGGGCGCACCTCGCCGGGAACTCGTGCGCCCGGGAATTGGCCGGCCAGGCCGACTCTAGGCTGGCCGAGCGCCTTTTCTTGGCCGGCCCGGTACTCGCCGGCTTGATCGGTCGGGCCGGGCTCGTTGTGGCCATCGTGCAGGGGCGGCCAGCCAACCACCTGCTCAGGGATCTCGTCGTGGGGGTTCATGGCCGCCAGCTTCGCAATTCGCCGGCCAGCCAGTCCTACACTTGACATGGACTGCCGGCTTTGTCATTCCGAGCACAGCGAGGAATCCGTCTGCTGAGCCTCGCCGCGTTGATCGCTCTTGCCGGCTGTGGCCGGGCGGCGTTGCCCGCACCCAGCGCCACCGTGGAAGAGGGCGGTCCCCCGCCGGCACCGACCGACCTGCCTACGCAGACGCCTCAGCCGACCACCACGCCGGTGCCGACCAATACGGAAGTGCCCACCGCGACTCCGCCGCCGCCTACCCCCACGCCGCTGCCTCCGAGCCCGACCAAGCCACCGCTAGTAGCCTATCCGCCCAATCCCTACGAGCGGCTGTCCGCGCTGCGCTCGTATCATCTGCAGTTCAGCGTTAAGACCGACGCCTACGAGTACAGCCTGGCCGGGGACGAAGCCACGCCCAATTACCACGTCAAGGTCGCGGCCACACCGCTCACTCCTGCGATGGAGCTGTTTTTCGTGACTGGGCGCTACGTCTCCAGCCTTGCTGGCGGACCCTTCGTTGACAGCGGCTCGGCGCCGCCGCCGCAAGCTGCTGTGCTGGAGGCGGCGGAAGAGTTCGCCCGCGGCTGGTTCGATCACCCGGATGCGGCGCAGTTCAAGGGCCTCGAGAACGCCAACGGTGTGCCCGCGAACCATTTCGTGCTGACCTGGAAAGCTGGCCGCCCGGTGGCTTTCGGCGCGATTTCCTCGACCACGTATGATCCGACGACCGGTGACGTGTGGTTGGACGCCGCGAGCGGCGCAATCGTCAAGGCCGCGTTCAGCATGCGCGTTGGCGCCGGAGCGGAGGTATCGACCATTGTGACCAAGGTGGACCTGACGAATATCAACCGGCCCGTGACCATTACTCCGCCACCCGCTCAGCAGGCGCCGGCGGGTGGCTGAGCTCGTTTTCCTGCTGGACGTTGACAACACGCTGCTGGACAACGACTTCGTCAAGGAAGACCTCGACCGGCGCATGCGCGGGTTTCTGGAGCCGCGGGACGAGGAGCGCTTTTGGGAGCTGTACGAGGCCGTCCGCCACGAGCGCGACGTCGTCGATTTCCCCTTCACCCTGGAGCGCTTGCACGAAAGCTTCAAGGATGAGCCCGCCTACAACCGGCTGAGCCAGCTGCTCAACGACTACCGTTTCGACAAACACCTCTACCCGCACGCCATCGAGACCATCGCCCATCTGCGCACGCTCGGCACCACGGTCGTGGTCTCGGATGGCGACGCCGTCTTTCAGCCGCGCAAGATCGCCGAGGCCGGTATCACCGAAGCCGTGGGCGGGCAGGTGTTCGTCTACACCCACAAGGAGAAAAGCATCGCCGAAGTGCTGGAGCGCGTCCCCGGCGACCGCTACGTGATGGTTGACGATAAGCGGCGCATCCTGGCCTCACTGAAGTCGGCCTATCCCGACCGCTTCACCACCGTCCACGTCATGCAGGGCCACTACGCCCATGCCGACGCGGACCTGAAGCCCCACCCGGACATCGAGGTCGCGGCGATTGGGGACTTGCGCCGCTGCGGCGCCTCAGACTTCCTGCGCTAGCCCTTCTAGTCGCTCCAGCGCGTCCTCGGCGGCGGCTTGTTCGGCTTCGCGTTTGCTGTGGCCGGAGCCGTGGCCGGCCACTTCGTCCTTGACCAGCACCTCCACTTCGAAGGTGCGGGCGTGGCTGGGACCGGAGGCGCGGACCGTGCGATACACGGGCGTGGCCTGAACGGTGCCCTGGGTCAGCTCCTGCAGTCGCGATTTGAAGTTCTCCTGGCGGCGCTCGGCCAGGATGTCGTCGAACTCGGGGGCGAGGAAGCGCTCCAGGAACTCCGTCACTGGGTCCAGGCCCCGATCCAGCAGGATGGCGCCGGTCAGGGCCTCGAAGGCGCTGGATAGGAGCAGGGGCCGGGCGCGCCCGCCGCTTTTGGCTTCGCCGCGGCCCAGCAGCAGGTAGCGGCCGAGATCGATCTGACCAGCGAACTTCGCCAGCGTCTCGGCCCGCACCGCGGCAGCCCGCAGCGAGGTGAGCTGGCCCTCCTGCAGCTGCGGGAAGCGGCGGTACAGGTAGAGGCTGCTGACGTAGGTCAGCACCGCGTCGCCGAGGTATTCCAGCCGCTCGTTGGAGTCGAGCCCCTCGTCGGGGTGCTCGTACATGTACGAGCGATGGGACAGCGCCTGGCGGAGGAGCGCGGGCCGCCGGAAGGAAATGCCGATCGCGGCTTGCAGGGCCTCCAACTGGCCCGCGCTGGCCTCAGCTGCCTGAGTCGTAGCGCTTGATGATGAGCGAGGCATTGTGGCCGCCGAACCCGAAGGTATTGTTGAGCGCCACGTCGATCTTGGCCGAGCGGGCGACGTTGGGCACGTAATCGAGATCGCACTCGGGGTCCGGGTCTTGGTAATTGATGGTCGGTGGCATGACCTGGTCCTGGATAGCCATCACGCACATCAGCGTCTCCAGCGCGCCCGCGCCGCCCAGCAGGTGGCCGTGCATGGATTTGGTGGAGCTCACCCCCACCCGGTTGGCGTGCTCGCAGAAGACCTGGTGAAGGGCCGCCGTCTCGCTCTTGTCGCCGACGTCGGTGGAGGTGCCGTGAGCGTTTACGTAATCCACGGCCTCCGGCGTGAGGCGGGCCTTGCGCAGGGCTCGGCGCATGGCTTGCACGGCGCCATCGGTCAGCGGGGCGGTGAAATGGTAGGCGTCGGCATTGGCGGCGTAGCCCGCGACCTCGGCGTAGATGCGCGCGCCGCGGGCCGCGGCATGGTCCAGGTCCTCGAGCACCAGTACGGTGCCGCCTTCGCCCATCACGAAGCCGTCGCGTCCGGCGTCGAAGGGCCGGCAGGCGTGCTCGGGATCGTGGTTGCGCGTGGACATCGCCTTCTCTGCGCAGAAGCCGCTGACGCCGATGGGTACGATGGCCGCCTCGGCGCCGCCGGCCAGCATGAGCAGGGCGTCCCCACGGCGAATGATTTCGGCCGCCTCACCGATCGAATGGCCGCTGCTGGCGCAGGCGCTGGTGATGGTGAAGTTGGGCCCGCGCGCGCCGGTCACGATGGACACCTGTCCGGCGGTCATGTTGCTGATGAACATCGGGATCAGGAACGGACTGACGCGATCGGGGCCGCGCTCCATCAGTACCTTGAACTGATCGCTCAACGTGCCGATCCCGCCAACTCCGGTGGCGATAATCACGCCGATATCCTGGGCGTTGTCGGGCGTAATCTCCAGGCAAGCGTCCTTGAGGGCC
>DATGVV010000807.1:0-4213 GCA_035299885.1 Chloroflexota bacterium
AGATGTACTGTTTGATTGCTGGTAGGCTGCTGCCAATCCCATGAAGCAGCACCCCACACGATGGAAGCGCCTGGCGTTCACGCTCCCGGCGGTGCTTGCGGGCACCCTCGTGTTGGCTCCAGCTGAGGCTGCACTGGCGCAGACCACGACCGTCACCCCAGTGCCCAGCGCCACCGCCTCAGCCTCGCCCTCCGCCACTCAGACCGCCTCTGCCGTGCCGAGCGTTACTAGCACGGTGTCGCCCTCCGCTACTGCGACTCGGACGGGAACTGCGCTTGCGTCCGCGACCATCACCTCGACGGCTACACCGGCTGCGACTAAGGCGGCAACGTTGACGCCGACGACCTCGCCCCGGGTGGGTCCACTCGGGGCCAGCACCATCACGGTCGATTCGAGCACCGACGGCACCGGTAACTGCATGACCCCGGGTATGTGCACGCTGCGGCAGGCAATCACCGACGTGAATACCGCCGGTGGTGGACCTTACACCATCAACATCGCTGTAGCATCGATCACCCTCACCAGCGGCGTCGAACTGCCCATCAACTGGCCCACCGTCACCGTCACGATTCAGCCAGCCTCGACGGGCACGGCGACCATCGACGGACACCTGAGCTCCCGGATTTTCAACATCAGCGCGGGCAGCACGGTCACGTTGTCCAGGCTCGTCATCACGCATGGCAGCGCCGCCTCGGGTGGCGGCATTTACAACAGCGGCGCGTTGACCATCGACGCCAGCACCGTGAGTGCGAACGCGGCCACCGGCGGTAACGGCGGCGGCATCTACAACGACAGTGGCGGAATGCTCGGCATCGTGCACGGCAGCGTCATCAGTGGCAACAGCACTCCCACCGGCTCCACCGGCGGCGGCATCTACACCCAGAGTGTCACGAGCGCCGTCAGCACGGTGATTATTGACGGAAGCACCATAACCGCCAACAGCGCCGGCAAGGACGGCGGGGCCATCTACCAGGCCAAGGGCAGTGTGTCCCCCGGCGGAACAGTCACCGTCAGGCATGGCAGCACCATCAGCTCGAACACCGCTGTTAGTGGCCCCGAGGGCGGTGGCGGCATCTATAACGAGGCGGGCAACACCGTAACAGTTGACGCCAGCACCATTAGCGGCAACACGGCCAGCGTGGGCTATGGTGGCGGCGTCAACAACCTCGGGACGTTGGTCGTGCAGAACGGCAGCACGATCGGCTGCGCCTCGGGGCAGACGGGTTCGTGTGGCAATACGGCCGGCAATACGACAACCCCGACCACGGGCGACGGCGGCGGTGTGTTCAACGGCGGCACCATGACGCTGTCCGGCAGCGCTGTTCGAGGCAACACTGCCCCCATCACCTCTATCGGCTCTACCGGCGCTGGCCGGGGCGGCGGCATCGTCAACAGCTGCTTCACCAACACCTGCACCGCCAGCCTGACCGTGCAAAACGTAAGCGTCATCGAAAACAACCAGGCCGGCACCTATGCAGGCGCCATCTTCAGCACCACCGGCGGCAGCGTGAGTGTCGACGCCTCCACCATCAAGGGCAACACGGCGGGGTTTTTCCCCGGCGGTCTTTACACCGGCGGTGTCAGTCTGTTCATCAGCAACAGCACCATTACCGCGAACAGCGCCGGCAGCGCCGGGCCGCCCAGCACCGGTCCCACCTGCAGTTTCAGCACTACTAGTGTCTGTGGCGGCGGTGGCATTCACTTGGATCATGTCCCCGGGGCGACTGCCACGATTATCAACAGCACGATCCAGGGCAATCAGGCCAACGGCGGTGCTGAGGCTGGTGGCATTGATGATTGGAGCTCGGGATCGTTGACACTGAACGCCGTTACCGTCGCGGGCAATACCGCGGCTACCGGCGCGGGCGGCATTGCGAACAGGGGCAGCGCCACGCTCAACCTGAGTAACACGATCGTCTCCAGCAACGGCACGAACAACTGCGCTGGAACCATTACGGACGGCGGCTACAACATCGACAGCGCAACTTCGTGCGGCTTCACGGCTACGAGCTCGACCTTCCACAGTATGTCCAACACCAACCCGCTGCTTGGGGCGCTGGCGAGCAATGGCGGATCGACCCAGACGATGGCGCTGCAGAGCGGCAGTCCGGCTATCGACGCCATCCCGCTCAGTGGCAGCGTTTGCACCAATGGCGCGCCCAGCACCGACCAGCGCGGCATCGCCCGACCTCAGGGCAGCGGCTGCGACATCGGCGCGTTTGAACTTGCTCCAACTGGAGTCGCACCATCGCCCACCGCGACGCTGCCGCCGTTGCCGACCGGGGTCCCGACCGGGGTTCCGACCTCGGCACCGCCGGCGTCAGGACCGGGGCCGGCTCCGGCGCCGCCAACGACGGGGAGCGGCACCAGCAGCTTTGGCACCACGGGACAGATCGTCCTGAATATCAGCACCGGCACCTCAGCCAACGGCTCGGTGCAGGTCATCGGAGCGGCGGGACTGAATACCGGCGTGGCCGATCTCCCAGCTGGTTTCAGCCTGCCAGCCGCACCTGCCGCGCCGACTGCATCAGGCCTGGCCGTTGCACCGCCGGTCAATCCGGACTCCATCACCGGCACGGCGCCCGCGCCGATCAGGGCCGTCGTTTCAGCGGCCAGCGGCGGCATCGTGCTGGCGGGTAACGTGGCCGTGGTGATCCCGCAGTCCGCCATTGCCGGCGTGGCAGGCGGCCAGCTGACCGTCAACGTGCAGGCAAACCCGGTTGTGACGATCCCCGGTGGCCCGGCCCAGTTCAGCCCCTTCGGCACGATCCTGTCAATCAGCTTTACGGACGGCAACGGCAATCCCGTCACCACGTTCCCCACGAAGATCCCGATCGAGATGAAGTACAACGCCTCGGACGTGGGCCAGGCAAAGGGTGACCCACGCACCCTGACGGGCGCCTACGTCATTGACGAGCACACCCCGGACATCCAAAATCCGCTGCACTTCCCACTGGGCACGTTCGTGATCTTCCCCTCCGAGAACGTGAGCACCAATACGCTGACCGGAACGGTCACCGTATTCACCGACGCGCTGGGCTCGACGGTCGCCGTGGTCACCAACCCGGTGGGCTACGTGCAAACGCTCGCGCCGAATACGCCGGAGCTGTCGAGCTTCGACCCGGGCACGAGCCAGACGTTCGGAACAAAGCCGCAGTTTGCCTACCTGCAGGTGGTCGAGCCTCAGATTGGCGGTAGGCTGCTGGTCCTGGATCCGGACACTGGCAATTACGGCTACGTAAACGCCGCTGATGTGGGCCTTTCCGGGGCGCCCCCGCCCAAAACCTCGTCCGCCGTCGTCCGAGGCGCCCGCAGCCGCTAAGCGTCGGCGCTGGTTCGCGCGGGCTCTCGGCGCACCGCTCTAGCGCGCTTCACTGGCGCCTTGATGCTGCGTTCGTCCTGTAAGCGCTCGAACTGGTGTTGCAGCCGCTCCAGATCCTCGTCCGACAGGGCCTCCAGGTTGACCAGTCCGGTGCGGGCGCCCTGGACCGCCCTAAGCAGCTCGTCCAGCTTGAGGTGGATGGCCCGGGCGTCGCGGTTCTGGGTGTTCTGGACCAAAAAGATCATCAGGAAGGTCACGATCGTGGTGCCGGTGTTGATGACCAGCTGCCAGGTATCGGAGAAGCCGAAGATCGGTCCGGTGATGGCCCAGGCAACCACGATCACGAGCGCGGCGGTGAACATCCAGGGCGTGCCCACCGCTTCGGACGCGGCGGCCGCGAAACGCCGAAATGCCTCGTGCATCAGCGGCTCACCCGCGTCTCCACGCCGACGTCTTCCCTGACAGTGATCGGCTCCTGCATGGCCTGGGCGAGCACCGCCTCCAGCTGCTGCAGGTGAACAGGCCGGCGCAGCACGGCCAGGACCGGTAGGTCTTCCAGCTTTTCCCAGCTTCCACCGCGGCCAATCAGAATGAACCTGGTCTGCTTTCCCGTCACGGTTCGCAGCAGCAGCAGGATGTGGCGCGCATCCACTGGCCAGCCGTCCGCGCCCAGCACGATGAGATCGGGCTTGCGTGCCTTGGCCAAGGCCAACGCCGCCGGCAAGCCCACCACCAAGTTGATGGACAGCTGCGGGAACATGTCGCCGAGCTCGAGCTGCAGCAGCATGGCCAGCTCTTCGTCGCCGGTGACGAGCAGGACGCGCTGAACGCTTGTCATGTCCTCAGGCTATAACGCAAACAACAGGCCAAACCGGCCATAACAGACTGGGG